>NZ_JBFAMU010000062.1:0-18253 GCF_040656655.1 Micromonospora sp. NPDC049799 | reverse complement strand
GACGGCGGTCGGCGCGGCGCCCCCCGGCGGTGGCGTCGCGCCGGGGGCGTCCGCGCCCGGGAACCCGGCGGCGGCCGGTGCCGCGACCGGCGGGGTCCCCCCGGGAGTCGGTGTCGCCGGTGGCGGTCCGCCCGGCTGTGCCGCTCCCGGGGCCGGGGGCTGGGCAGCTTCGTCGTTCATGCCCCGATCCTGCTCCCTGACCGGCCCCGCCGGCCTCAGGAGGGGACCCTGACCCCACCCTGAGATACCGGAGGGCCGAATGTCGGGGGCGTCCCCGTGGTCGGGGGGCCGGCCGGCGTGTGACGATCGAGCCGACGCCGGCAGCGGACTGTTGCCCGCGCCGTACCCGCCGTCACCAGGGGAGCCTCCGATCAGCGCCGTGACCCAGCCACCACGCCTCTACCGCGCCCCCGAGCACCGGATGGCCGCCGGTGTGGCCGCCGGGATCGCCGAGCATCTCGGCATCTCGGTCCTGCGCGTGCGGGTCGCCTTCATGGTGCTGCTCGGGCTGAGCGGCCTCGGTCTGCTGCTCTACGCCGCCTTCTGGGCGGTGGTGCCGCTGCGTCCCGGCGACACCACCGCGCCGCCCCGGCGCGATGTCGGCCAACTGCTTCCGTTCGTGGCGATCGGACTGGTCGTCCTCGTGGTCCAGATGGTGGTCTTCGACTCGATCGGTGCGACCGGCACGGCCGGCTGGCTGGTCGCGATCATCGCGGTCGGCGCCGGCGTGATCTGGCACCAGTCCGCGCCGGAACGCCGCCGCCAGTGGGGGGACTCCATGCCGGTGCCCTGGCTGGGCGCGGTGGTGGAGGAGAGCGACCGGCGGGCCTTCGTGCTCCGGTTCATCGGCGGCGGGGTGCTGGTCGCCGTCGGCATCATCGGCGTCGCGGCGGTCTACTCGCCGGCCCAGAACTTCGACGCCGTGCTCAACGGCGTGATCTTCGCGCTGGTCGGGCTGGCCGGTGTCGGTGTGGTCGCCGCGCCGGTGCTGTGGCGGACGTACAACCAGCTCCGCTCGGAGCGCGAGGGGCGCATCCGCGAGCAGGAACGGGCCGAGCTGGCCGCCATGGTGCACGACCAGGTGCTGCACACCCTCGCCCTGATCCAACGCAACGCCGGTGACGTCAAGACCGTGCAGCGGTTGGCCCGGGGGCAGGAGCGCTCCCTGCGCAACTGGCTCTACAAGCCCACCGCCTCGCCGAACGAGCGGTTCGCCGCGGCGTTGGAGCAGGCCGCCGCGGAGGTCGAGGACACCTACGCGATCACCGTCGAGGCCGTCGTCGTGGGTGACCGGGAGACCGACGAACGGGTCGGCGCGCTGGTCGCCGCCGCCCGCGAGGGGCTGGTGAACGCCGCGCGGCACGCCGGGGTGCAGACCGTCTCGCTGTACGCGGAGGTCGAGCCCGATCAGGTCAGCGTCTTCGTCCGCGACCGGGGCAAGGGCTTCGACCCGGATACGGTGGAGGACCACCGGCACGGCGTCCGCGGTTCGATCATCGGGCGGATGAAGCGGCACGGCGGCCGGGCGGAGATCCGGTCCGGGCCGGGGGAGGGGACCGAGGTCCGGTTGATCCTTCCGATCAGCAAGGACCAGGCCACGGCGGAGAGGGACAAATGATGGGCGAGCTGTCGATGGAGCCGACCGAGGGCGCGGGTGCGGGGCCGGAGCGGCTGCGCGTCTTCCTCGTCGACGACCACGCCATGTTCCGGGCCGGGGTCCGTGCCGAGCTCGGCGCCCACGTCGAGGTGGTCGGCGAGGCGAGCACGGTGGCCGAGGCGGTCACCCGGATCGCCGCGACGCAGCCCGACGTGGTCCTGCTCGACGTGCACATGCCCGACGGCGGGGGGCGTGCGGTGCTGGACGCCATGCGGCGTACGCACCCGCAGGTCAAGTTCCTGGCGCTGAGCGTCTCGGACGCGGCCGAGGACGTGATCGGGCTGATCCGGGCCGGTGCCCGGGGGTACGTCACGAAGACCATCTCGCCGGACGAACTGGCGGCGGCGATCCGCCGGGTGGCCGACGGGGACGCCGTGTTCAGCCCCCGGCTGGCCGGCTTCGTGCTGGACGCCTTCGCGGCCCGGCCCGACGCCCCGGTCGCCGACCCCGAGTTGGACCAGCTCACCAACCGGGAGCGGGAGGTGCTGCGCCTGCTCGCCCGGGGGTACGCCTACAAGGAGATCGCCAAGGAGCTGTACATCTCGATCAAGACGGTCGAGACGCACGTGTCCAACGTGCTCCGCAAGCTCCAGATGTCCAACCGGTACGAGTTGTCCCGGTGGGCGGCGGACCGACGCCTGGTGTGATCCGCCGACCGACGTGACGTCATGACTGTCGGTGACGTCGATGGCATGGTTCGTGTCCGGCCGGCGGCGTACCGGCCCCCGCACGACCCGCGGCTCCGGTCCGGCCGCGAGCAGGTCTCCGCACGCGTTCCGTTGCAGGCGTCCGGGGTGGATCACGCACGTCGCCGGCTCCTCGACAGCCACGTGATCCGGTGGCGGGCCTGGCCGGGTGGTTCCGCCGGCGCGGAGGTGCGCTGGTCAGGGCCCCGGCCGGGCGGAGCTGGCGCATCGTCCCGCCGCCGGGCGGGCGTCGCGGTCAGCGTGCCGTCCGGGTAGCGGTGGCAGCATCGATTCGCCCGACCCGACCGCCACGAGGTCGGCCCGTCGCTCCTCCGCCCGGCGCCCGCACCACCGTGACGGGGGAGCGTCGTCGCAACCACGGAGTAACTCTGAGTGACCAAGAGTGCCCACGTGGCTGCCCGCCTCCCCCGGTGGCGACGGGTGTCCGCACAGCCGAAGTCGACATCGTCCGGACGGGCGAAAGTGGCGGGCGCCCGGCGGACGTCGGCCAGGGGCGTGGCGGAGCGTGGGAACGCCACGCACGCCGATCGTCGTCGCGGTGTGAGCGCTCGCGAGGAACGTTCGCGCAGGTCCTACCACGCCTCGGAGGGCGGCGACGACTCGCCTCGGCGTCGATGTCGGCACCGTCCCGGCCGGGTATCGGGTTGATAACACGCCTTCCCGCCAGGACGCATCGGGTGTCACAGTTGCAGGCACCTCACAACCCCCTCGTGAGCTGAGCGCCCTTGAGGAGGCACTCCCATGCGCGGGAAATTCCTGAAGGTGGCGGTCGCGGCGACCGCCATCACTATGTTGGCCACCGCATGCAGCGGTGGCGGCGATGACACGGCCGACGAGGCCGGTGGCAAGGCCGGTGGCGAACTTCGCGTCTACGCGTCGGAGCCGGCGTTCCTGCTGCCGTCCGCCGGTGACGACGAGCCGTCGCTGTACGTGATCCGGCAGCTCTACCGCGGTCTCGTCAAGTACAACACCGAGACCGGTGCTCCGGAGAACGACCTGGCCGAGTCGATCGAGTCGACCGACCAGAAGCTCTGGACGATCAAGATCAAGAGCGGCTACACCTTCGACAACGGTGAGCCGGTCAACGCGGACGCCTTCATCCGCTCGTGGAACTACGCCGCTTACGGGCCGAACGCCCAGAACAACGGCTACTTCATGAAGCGGATCGCCGGCATCAAGGACGTCTCGTCCACCGACCCGGACGGCGAGGGCCCGAAGAAGGCTCCCGAGCCGAAGGCCAAGGAGCTCTCCGGCCTGAAGAAGGTCGACGACCTGACCTTCACCGTCGAGCTGGACTCGCCGTTCTCCGGCTTCCCGACCACGATCGGCTACCCGGGCTTCTCCCCGATGGCCAAGGCGTGTGTCGACGCTGCCGACAAGTGCAACGAGACGCCGATCGGCAACGGCCCGTACAAGATCGAGGGCAGCTGGCAGCACAACGTTGCCATCAACCTGGTCCGCAGCGACAGCTGGAAGGGTGAGCCGGGCAAGCCCGACAAGATCACCTACCGGATCTTCGCGGACGTCGACGCCGGTTACGCCGCCTTCCAGGCCGGTGAGCTGGACGTGATGTACACCCTGCCGCCGGCGCGGTACAAGGAGGCGAAGTCGACCTACGCCGACCGCCTCTTCGAGCAGCCGGGTGACAGCTTCACCTACGTCGGCATGCCGATCTACCAGCCGGAGTTCCAGAAGAAGGAGATCCGCCAGGCGCTCTCGCTGGCGATCGACCGGCAGTCCATCATCGACGCCGTCTTCGACGGCCGGTTCACCCCGGCCAGCGGCTACGTCGCGCCGTCCTTCCAGGGCGCTCGGGACAACATCTGCCAGTACTGCAAGAAGGACGTCGAGAAGGCCAAGCAGCTCCTGCAGCAGGCCGGTGGCTGGCCCGCCGGCAAGAAGCTGACCCTGTGGGCGAACGCCGGTGCCGGTCACGAGAAGTGGCTGCAGGCGGTCGGCGACCAGATCAAGGCCGCTCTGGGCATCGACTACGAGCTGAAGGTCAACCTGCAGTTCGCCGAGTACCTGGAGACCGCGGACAGCAAGAAGTTCACCGGTCCGTTCCGCCTCGGCTGGGGCCCGGACTACCCGTACCTGGAGACCTACCTGGCTCCGCTGTACAGCACCGGTGCGGACAGCAACAACTCGACCTTCACCAACGCGCAGTTCGACGAGCTGCTGAAGCAGGGTGACGCCGCCAAGAACATCGACGAGGCGATCCCCTTCTACCAGAAGGCGGAGGACATCCTGGTCGAGGAGCTCCCGGTCATCCCGATGTGGTGGAGCAAGACCGCGGCGGTCTACGGCGAGAACGTGGACAAGTTCGTCTGGAACCCCGTCGCCGACGCTGATTACGGTTCGACCTCGCTGAAGCAGAACTGAGCTTCAGAGTCCTGATCAAGCCGTAACACGACGTGGCGGCAACGGTCTCCCCACCGGGTGATCGTTGCCGCCACGTCAGCGCCGAGAGGAGACCCCGACATGGGGCGCTACGTCATTCGACGGTTGCTCCAGTTCATCCCGACCGTGCTGGGCACCATGTTCCTGCTCCACTACCTCACCTCGCTGGCGATCCAGTTCAGCGGGAACCCGGTTCGGGCGCTGTTCGGTGACCGCACCCCGCCGCCGGCCCTGCTGGAGGCGATCACCGAGCGACTCGGTTACGCCGACCCGTGCCTCGACCAGAAGGGCAACCCCTGCTTCGGGTTGTTCGTCGACCGGGTCACCGACGTCTTCTTCCGCTTCGACTTCGGGATCAACCTGCGGCAGCGGGAGGTCACCGAGCTCGTCGCCGACGCCATCCCGTACACCCTGAAGTTGCTCGTGATCGCCATGGTCTTCCAGACCGTCGTCGGCATCTCGGCCGGTGTGTGGGCCGGTCTGCGCGGCGGTAGCTTCGCCGACAACCTGGTGAAGATCACCACCGTGTTCGTGATCTCGGTGCCGATCTTCGTGCTCGGCGTGCTGGTGCGGGAGTTCGTCGGGGTCAAGTTCGGCAACGTCCTGCGCGGCCAGGCCTGGGTGCCCGAGGTCATCGCGGACGGCATGTTCAGCCCCGGCTTCAAGCCCGACTACCCGTGGGCCAGCCTGATCATCCCCGGTATGGTGCTCGGCGCGGTCTCGCTCGCCGTCACCGCCCGGCTCACCCGGACCAGCATCATGGAGAACATCCGGGCCGACTACGTCCGGACCGCGCGGGCCAAGGGCCTGGCGAACAAGCGGGTCATCGGCGTGCACACGCTGCGCAACTCGCTGATCCCGGTCATCACCTTCCTGGGTGTCGACATCGGCTCCTCGATGGCGGGCGCCGTGGTCACCGAGACCATCTTCAACGTGCCGGGCATCGGCCGGCTGGTGACGTTCTCGGCGCGTACCGGTGAGTCCTCGGTGGTGGTCGGTGTGGTCACCATGCTGGTGCTGGTGGTGCTGATCGCGAACCTGCTGGTCGACATCCTGTACGCCGTGCTCGACCCGCGGATCCGTTATGAGTGACCGGACCGTGGTGAGCGACCGGCGGCGGGAGCAGCGTCTCCTGGCCGCCCTCGGCAGGGCAGATCGAAACGAGGTGTGGACATGAGTGACCTGACGGGCGCCAGCACCGCCGTCGGCGGTGCTCCGATCGGCGGCGAAGGCCCGACGCCGGACGAGCCGGCCACCGGTGGCAAGGAGCGCAGCGCGAGCCTGTGGGCGGACGCCCGCCGGCAGTTGGTCCGGGACCCGGTCTTCATGCTCGCCTTCGTCTACATCCTCGTGGTCAGTTCCATGGCGGCCCTGCCGGGCCTGTGGACCAGCCAGGATCCGCGTGACTGCAGCACCGACCGCTCGCGGATCTCTCCGAGCTGGGACCACCCCTTCGGCTTCAACACGCTGGGCTGCGACTACTACGCGCACGCCATCTACGGCGCGCGGCCGTCCATGGTCATCGCCATCATGGCGACCAGCGCGATCGTGCTCGTGGGCGGTGTGCTGGGCCTGCTCGCCGGCTACTACGGCGGCTGGGTCGACACCATCATCTCGCGCATCATGGACATCTTCTTCTCGCTGCCGTTCCTGCTCGGCGCGATCGTGTTCCTCACCGTGATCAAGCGGCAGAACATCTGGACCATCACGCTGGTGCTCTTCCTGCTGGCGTGGCCGACGATCGCCCGGATCATCCGGGGCAGCGTCATCTCGTCGAAGGATCTCGACTACGTGCAGGCGGCGCGGGCCGTGGGCGCGGGCAACGGCCGGCTGATGTTCCGGCACATCCTGCCCAACGCGGTCGCCCCGATGCTCGTGTACGCGACCATCGTGCTCGGCTCGTTCGTCGCCGCGGAGGCCACGCTGACCTTCCTCGGTGTCGGTCTCCAGCCGCCCGCCCAGTCGTGGGGCATCATGATCTCGGACCACCAGGTCTACTTCCTGGAGGACCCGTGGCTGCTGCTCTTCCCCTGCGGGCTGTTGGTCGGCACGGTGCTGTCCTTCATCCTCATGGGTGACGCCCTGCGTGACGCCCTCGATCCGAAGTTCCGGTGAGCGCCATGAGCACTGATGTGAACGTCAAGATGGACGCCATTCCCGGCCTCGACCCGAACGCCATGCCGCTGCAGGTCAAGGATCTCCACGTCGAGTTCCGCACCCGCAACGGCATCGCGCACGCGGTCAACGGTGTCAGCTTCGACCTCCGGGCGGGTGAGACCCGGGCGATCCTCGGCGAGTCCGGCTGCGGCAAGAGCGTCACCGCGCAGGCCATCATGGGCATCCTGGACAGCCCGCCCGGGTTCGTCACCGGCGGTCAGATCCTCTACCGCGGTGTCGACCTGCTGAAGCTGCCCGAGTCGCAGCGGCGCAAGGTGCGAGCCAACAAGATCGCGATGATCTTCCAGGACGCTCTCTCCGCGCTGAACCCGGTCTTCACCGTCGGGTTCCAGCTCGGCGAACTGTTCCGCAAGCACCGCGGCATGTCCCGGCGGGACGCGAAGGCCCGCTCCATCGAGCTGCTGGACCTGGTCAAGATCCCGGCCGCGCGCCAGCGGGTGAACGAGTACCCGCACCAGTTCTCCGGCGGTATGCGCCAGCGTGTGATGATCGCGATGGCGCTCGCCCTCGACCCCGAGATCCTGATCGCCGACGAACCGACCACCGCGCTCGACGTGACCGTGCAGGCGCAGATCATGGCGCTGCTGGCCGAGCTCCAGCGCGAGCGGAACATGGGCCTGGTGCTGATCACGCACGACATGGGCGTGGTCGCGGACGTCGCCGACCGGATCTCGGTCATGTACGCCGGTCGGGTCATTGAGGAGGCGCCGGTCGAGGACATCTACGCCAGCCCCGCCCACCCGTACACCAAGGGCCTGCTGGAGTCGATTCCGCGACTGGACCTCAAGGGCCAGGAGCTGAGCGCCATCAAGGGGCTGCCGCCGGCGCTGACGAACATCCCCAAGGGGTGCGCGTTCAACCCGCGGTGCCGTTACGCGCAGGACGTCTGCCGGCAGGACCCGTCGCCGCCGCTGTACCAGGTGTCGCCGGTCCGGACCGCCGCCTGCCACTTCTGGAAGGAGGTCAAGGGCGATGAGTGACTACGTGCTGGAGACCCGCGACCTGGTGAAGCACTTCCCCCTCACCCGGGGAATCCTCTTCAAGAAGCAGATCGGCGCGGTCCGCGCGGTCGACGGGGTGAACCTCCAGCTGCGCAGGGGCGAGACGCTCGGCATCGTCGGCGAGTCCGGCTGCGGCAAGTCCACGCTGGCGCGCATGCTGGTCGGGCTCGAGAACCCGACCTCCGGGGACCTGTTCGTGCAGGGCCGGAACATGGCGAAGGTCGGCGGCGCCGATCGGCGCCGTGGCCGGCGCAACATCCAGCTGGTCATGCAGGACCCGTACACCTCGCTCAACCCCCGGATGACCGTCGGCGACATCGTCGGCGAGCCGTTCGAGGTGCACCCGGACGTGGTCCCACGCAACAAGCGCCGGGCCCGGGTCCAGGAGCTGCTGGAGCTGGTCGGTCTCAACCCCGAGCACATCAACCGGTACCCGCACCAGTTCTCCGGCGGTCAGCGCCAGCGCATCGGCATCGCCCGCGCGCTCGCGCTCAACCCGGAGATCATCCTGTGCGACGAGCCGGTCTCCGCCCTGGACGTGTCCATCCAGGCGCAGGTCATCAACCTGCTGGAGAAGCTCCAGAACGAGCTGGGCCTGTCGTACGTCTTCATCGCGCACGACCTCTCGGTGGTCCGGCACATCGCCGACCGGGTCGCGGTGATGTACCTCGGCAAGATCGTCGAGATCGGCACCGAGGACGAGATCTACGAGAACCCGACCCACCCGTACACCCAGGCGCTGCTCTCCGCGGTGCCGGTCCCGGACCCGAAGCTCCGCGGGCTGCGGGACCAGATCGTCCTGACCGGTGACGTGCCGTCGCCGGCCAACCCGCCGTCGGGCTGCCGGTTCCGGACCCGCTGCTGGAAGGCCCAGGACATCTGCGCCGAGAAGGAGCCGCTCCTGGTGCCGCAGGCGAAGTCGCCGCACCCGAGCGCCTGCCACTTCGCCGAGGTACGCGACGTGGTGCACGCGGTCGACTGACCGCCCAGACGCCGTCGCCCGGCCACCGCAGACCGGGCCGGCGGTGAAGGTAGTGCCTCCTCAGTGATCCGGGGCGTCGACCGCACAACGGTCGGCGCCCCGGTCCTCGTTTCGCCGGTCCGAGGCCGGGCCGGCGGAACGCGGGCGACGGGCACGGGCGGTGCGGGCCGGGCCCGTCCCGATCCGAAGGTCAGAGCGGCCCGCGGCCGGCCCGGAGCAGTAGCAGCGCCACCTGGGTGCCGTCCGCGCCGAGGGCGGACCGGAACCGCTCCAGGATCTCCTGCTCACGGGAGAGCACCAGGCGGGTGCCGCCGGAGGCCATCCGGGTCGCCCCGACCTCCTGGGACAGCCGGGCGCGCTCCTGCCACAGGTCGATCAGCGCGCCGTCGATCTCGTCGATCCGCTTGCGGATCTCGGCGATCCGGGCCGCCGCCATCGGTTCCGTGGTGCCCGTACGGGTGTCGCCGGGGCTGCCGTCGGTCCCACCGGCCTCCGGTCGCGCCAGGCTGCCGCTCTGCTCCGCCACGTCTGCCATCATCGCCGTACCCCTCGGACGTCGGGCCCGGTGCCCGGATCCCGGGACGAAAAAGCCCCGGGCTCTCGGAGCCCGGGGCTTTTCGTAGGTCTTGTCGTTCAGGCGCGACCTACGGCTGCCGGACTCCCGGTGCCGTAGTAAAAGTAGAAGCGCTGACCGAACACGCCGTCGAGTATGCCGCCCCGGGCACGGGCCGCGCAAGGAAACCCCCGAAGGCCGCCTCGGCGGACGTTAAGCGGGGGCCCTTCCTCCACCGGAGGCGTTAAGCAGGGGCCCTTCCTTGCACCGCGGGCGTGCGTCGGCGGAAGTGTCCGGCGGGCGGCATAGACTCGCCGTGCGATGCATCCTCTCTTCGACATCCCCGCGTCCCCGCCCGCGCCCGAGCCTGCCCGGACCCCGCCCCGGAGGCCCGGGCCGTCCGCGCACCTCGATCCCCGGCAGTTGGTCGAGGGGCTCAACGGTCCCCAGCGGGACGCGGTCACCCACGCCGGCTCGCCGCTGCTGATCGTCGCCGGTGCCGGGTCGGGCAAGACGCGAGTGCTCACCCACCGGATCGCCTACCTGCTCGCCGCGCGGGACGTGCACCCGGGCGAGATCATCGCGATCACCTTCACCAACAAGGCCGCCGGCGAAATGAAGGAGCGGGTGGCGCACCTGGTGGGTCCGCGCGCCCGGCTGATGTGGGTGTCGACGTTCCACTCCGCGTGCGTCCGCATCCTGCGGGCCGAGCACGAGCACGCCGGCCTGAAGTCGACCTTCTCGATCTACGACGCGGACGACTCCCGCCGGCTGATGCAGATGGTCGCCCGCGAGCTGGACCTCGACCCCAAGCGTTACCCCGCGCGCGGGCTGGCGGCCCAGGTGTCCAACCTGAAGAACGAGCTTGTCGACCCGGAGGAGTTCGCGGGTCGGGCCAAGGGGCCCAACGAGCGGGCGCTGGCCGAGGCGTACACGCTCTACCAGCGGCGGCTGCGCGAGGCGCACGCGCTGGACTTCGACGACCTGATCATGACGACGGTGCACCTGCTCCAGTCGCACCCGCACGTCGCCGAGAGCTACCGCCGGCGGTTCCGGCACGTGCTGGTCGACGAGTACCAGGACACCAACCACGCCCAGTACGTGCTGATCAAGGAGCTGGTCTCCGGCACCGAGGGCATCGAGCCGGCCGAGCTGTGCGTGGTCGGTGACGCGGACCAGTCGATCTACGCGTTCCGGGGCGCGACGATCCGCAACATCCTGGAGTTCGAACGGGACTTCGGCGACGCCCGGACGATCCTGCTCGAGCAGAACTACCGCTCCACCCAGACCATCCTCAACGCCGCCAACGCGGTGATCGACCGCAACACCTCCCGCAAGCCCAAGCGGCTGTGGAGCGAGGCGGGGGCCGGCGATCCGATCGTCGGTTACGTGGCCGACACCGAGCACGCCGAGGCGGACTGGGTGGGCCGGGAGATCGACCGCCTGGTCGACGCGGGGGAGACCCGCCCGGGGGATGTCGCGGTCTTCTACCGCACCAACGCGCAGTCCCGGGTCTTCGAAGAGGTGTTCATCCGGGCCGGCCTGCCCTACAAGGTGGTCGGGGGGGTGCGCTTCTACGAGCGCAAGGAGGTCCGCGACGCGCTGGCCTACCTGCGGGCGGTGGTCAACGACGACGACACGGTGAGCCTGCGCCGGATCCTCAACACCCCGCGACGGGGCATCGGTGACCGCGCGGAGGCCTGCGTGGAGGCGCTCTCCAGCCGGGACCGGATCTCCTTCGGCGCGGCCCTGCGCCGGGCGAAGGACGCGCCGGGCATCTCCACCCGGGCCGCCAACGGCATCGCGGAGTTCGTCGCCCTGCTCGACGGCGCACGGGAGCTGGCCGAGACCGGCACCCCGGAGGAGGTGCTGGAGGCGTTGCTCACCCGCTCGGGTTACCTGACCGAGCTGGAGGAGAGCCTCGACCCGCAGGACGCCGGCCGGGTCGACAACCTCCAGGAGCTCGTGAGCGTCGCCCGGGAGTACACGGAGCGCATCGAGGCGCTGGGCGAGGAGGGGGAGCGGGCCACCGTGGCCGGCTTCCTGGAGCAGGTCGCGCTGGTCGCCGACGCCGACCAGATCCCCTCCGACGATCCCGACCACCAGGGCGTGGTCACCCTGATGACCCTGCACACGGCCAAGGGCCTGGAGTTCCCGGTGGTCTTCCTGACCGGCCTGGAGGACGGGGTCTTCCCGCACCTGCGCTCGCTCGGCGACACCCGCGAGCTGGAGGAGGAGCGCCGGCTGGCGTACGTCGGCATCACCCGGGCCCGGCAGCGCCTCTACCTCTCCCGGGCGGTCACCCGCTCGGCGTGGGGGCAGCCGGCCTACAACCCGCCGTCACGGTTCCTGGAGGAGCTGCCGACCGAGCTGGTGCACTGGGAGCGCACCGAGGGGTCGTACACCTCGTGGGCCGGTGGGGGCGGCGGCGTGGGCGGCCGTGCCGACCGCGCGCCCGGCGGGCGTGGCGGCTTCACCGGGGGTACGCCGAGGGCGGCGCAGCTCGCCAAGCGGCTCGGTGTCGACGGCAGCCGCCTGACCACGGCCAGCGAGCTGCCCCAGGGGCCGAAGGTGGCGGCCGGGGACCGGGTCAACCATCAGCGGTACGGCCTGGGTCGTGTGCTCGCCGTCGAGGGGCACGGCCCGGGGGCGCGAGCGCAGATCGACTTCGGCGACCAGACAATGTGGCTGGTGCTGCGCCACGCCCCGATCGACAAGATCTGAAGGGCAGGGACACCGGCGGAGGCGCCGACGCCTGACATGACGCGGCCCGGGCCGGCGGGGTACGCCGGACCGGGCCCTCGTCGTCTACGGGCTCAGCAGCCGACGTCGACGCCCCGGGCGCGCAGGAACGGCGCCGGGTCGATCTGGTTCCACATCTGCCCCTGGTGCACCTCGAAGTGCAGGTGCGGGCCGGTGGAGTCGCCGGTGGAGCCCTCCAGGCCGATCGTCTCGCCGGCGCCGACCTTCTCGCCCACGCCGACCGACGCGGTGCTCAGGTGCGCGTACTGCGTGAGGTAGCCGTTGCCGTGGTCGACGACGACCGAGATGCCGTAGCCGTCGCCGACGTCACCGGCCTTGGTGACGGTGCCGCCGAAGGCGGCGCGGACCGGTGTGCCGGCGGGCATCGCGAAGTCGATGCCGGCGTGCAGCGTGCCCCAGCGCGGGCCGTAGCAGGAGGTGATCTCCGCGCCCTTCATGGGGATGACCCAGGTGGGCTTCGGCTTGGCGGTCCTCTTGGGCTGCGGCCTGGCGGTGGTCGCCTTGGGGCTGGGCTTGGCGGACGGGCGGGCCGTCGACGGGCTGGGCGTCGGGCTGACCGGGCTCGCCGAGGGGGTGGCGGGAGCGCTCGACTCGCGGGTGGAGCGGTCGGCGCGGTCGGCGGCCTCGGCCCGGGCCTGGGCGTCGATGGCGGCGGCCGGGACGCTGGCCTCGTCGGCCCCGGTGGTCGCGGCGACCGCGACGCCGCCGATGCCGAGGGCGCCCAGGGCCACCGCGGCGACGACCAGGTGACGGGTACGCCGGCCGGATCGCTGCCGGTGCCGTCCGGGGCTGTCGGGGGTGTTCTCGTTCGGGATGAAGTTGTCTTCCTGCACGGCGGACCTTCACTGGATCGAGGGGCACTTGACCTCGAAATACTGGTGTTGCCCGGTCCGGGGACGGGTACCGGGACCGGTACGCCGGCCGCGACGTCGAGGGTGCGCTGCCGCTTGTGTCCGGGAAGCGACGTCTTCGTCCCGATAAGTGATCATGCGCCGCCGTGTTCCCGGTCACATTTGGATCTGTGACCTGGATGACTTTCGTTGCCCGGCGGCAATGAAAAACCGCCCGGATCTGTCGATCCGGGCGGTCAACGGTCGATACGCAGCGTCAGGAAGCGGCTACCTCGCTGTAGATTGCCTCGATCTGGAGCTTGATGTCCACTCCGCGCTCCTGGAGCCACGGCACCGGGTCGCGAGGCTCGCCCTTGACATGGATCTCCAGGTGCAGGTGTGAGCCGTACGAGTGGCCCGTGTTGCCCACCAGGCCCAACTGGTCGCCAGCCTTGACCTGCTGACCCTCACTGACGCTGACCGCCGAGGAGTGGCCGTAGATCGCCTCGCTGCCGTCGGCGTGCTGCACGATCACGGTGTAGCCGTAGCCGCCGAACCAGCCGGCCTTGGTGACGGTGCCGTCGTGGATGGCGACGTAGGGCGTGCCCTCCGGTGCGACCAGGTCGACGCCGGTGTGCAGCTTGCCCCACCGCATGCCGTAGGGGGAGTTGAAGTCGTAGCCCTGGAGGGGGAGCAGCCAGACCTCGTCCTCGGCGGCCTCGTCCGCGCCCCGATCGTTGTCCCGCGAGGCGCGGTTGGCGGCCTCGGCGCGTTCCGCGGCGCCCTGGTCCAGGGTGGAGGCGGCCTTGAGCTCGTCGAGGACCGACGGGTTGACGCTCTTGGCGTCCGGCATGGCGCCCGCGCCCAGCGCGACGACACCGGCGCCGACGAAGGCGGTGGTGACGACGGCGGCGTAGCGGCTCCGGGGCGGGGTGGGTACGCGGCGACGACCGCGATATCTATCGGGCTCAGACGACAGGCGCTGGCGCACGCACACCCTCCGTTGTCGGGGTTCCGAAGCGGCCCGCCGTGCCCGTGAAGCTCGGATGAACCTCGGCTGGCCGCGTCGTCACCCGTCCGTGGACCTGATGACAACCGTGGACACGTTAGCCAACCGCCACGTCCGTCACAAGCCGAAGCGCCGAAACAGTGCCGCATTCTGTCCCTTTGCGTCCATGATTGTCATGGCTCGTGACGCGGAAAAGATGTCCCCGTCCTCCCCCGTTCGTCGCTCACCGTGACCGAACGGCGGAGTCGTCCCGCTTGACGGCCACCGCGACCCGGCTCCGGTGTGTGCTCTTCTGTGTGGGAGCCCGACGAGGGCCCGGCGGGCCGGAACGGTGCCCGGCCGACGACCACCGTCGGACAGCGGGGCCGCCCGGATTTCCCGGGCCGGCCCGGTCGGGTTACCGTTCGTTCAGGTGAAGCCGCGAAGCCGGTGAAAGGGATGCGCAGATGAGCTCTCGTGTTCGGGTCGTCGTCGCCAAGCCGGGCCTGGACGGCCACGACCGCGGCGCCAAGGTCGTCGCGCGTGCCCTCCGGGACGCCGGTATGGAGGTCATCTACACCGGCCTGCACCAGACCCCGGAGCAGATCGTGGAGACCGCGATCCAGGAGGACGCCGACGCCGTCGGTCTATCCGTGCTCTCCGGGGCGCACATGACGCTGTTCCGGAGGGTGCTGGAGCTGCTCGGCGAGCGGGACGCCCGCGACATCGTCGTGTTCGGCGGCGGCATCATCCCGGACGCCGACATCCCGGAGCTGGAGAAGCTCGGGGTCGCCAAGATCTTCACCCCGGGTGCGACCACCGGGTCGATCGTGGAGTGGGTGCGCCAGAACGTGGCCCAGCCGGTCGGCTGACGCCGGGCGGGGCGAGCCCCGCAGGTGCCGGTCCGCCGGTGTACGGGCAGGGGGGAGGGGCCGGACGCACCCCTCACACGTCCGGCCCCTCTATGCACGATGCCCCGCCGCCACCCCTCGACCGACAGGGCATCGGCCGTCTCCCGCCGTCGCGCTGAATCAGCGCTCCGACACCTGACTCAACGACGCCCTCCGGGAGGGGTTACGCACCCGGCGCAATGTCGCCCGGAAGGCTGACGATCGGGCGTCGTCCGCGCAGGACGGGTGCACCGACGGGCCGGTTGTGCATTACCGCACACCGCGCACCCGCTCGGTTGCTAGCGGTGCCCACCTCGCTAGGCTGCGCCCAATGGCCTGTTTCAACTGATGACAGGCGTCAAACTGTTTTCCATAACGCTGGTGGCGGCGCGACGGCGCGCCGCGGAGACGGGACGGGACGCGCAATCGTGGACCTGTACGAGTACCAGGGGCGGGACCTGTTCGAGCGGCACGGCTTGCCCGTGCTCGCCGGCGGCGTCGCCACGACCCCGGAGGAGGCCCGCGCGATCGCCGAACGCCTCGGCGGTCGGGTGGTCGTCAAGGCGCAGGTGAAGGTCGGCGGCCGCGGTAAGGCCGGCGGCGTGAAGCTCGCCGAGGGCGCGGAGGAGACGGTGGCCCGCGCCACCGACATCCTCGGCATGGACATCAAGGGCCACACCGTCCACAAGGTCATGATCACTGTGACCGCGGACGTGGCCGAGGAGTACTACTTCTCCTACCTGCTCGACCGGGCGAACCGCACCTTCCTCTGCATCGCCAGCGTCGCCGGCGGCATGGACATCGAGCAGGTCGCGGTCGACACCCCGGAGAAGGTCGTCAAGGCCCCGATCGACGCCAACACCGGCGTCGACGAGGCGAAGGCGCGCGAGATCGTGGCCGCCGCCGGCTTCCCCGCCGAGGTCGCCGACCAGGTCGTCGAGGTCGCCGTGGGCCTGTGGAAGGCCTTCGTCGCCGAGGACGCCACGCTGGTCGAGGTGAACCCGCTGGCGACGACCGGTGAGGGGCGGCTCCTGCTGCTCGACGCCAAGATCACCCTGGACGAGAACGCCGCGTTCCGGCACCCGGACCACGAGGCGCTGGTCGACCAGGCCGCGGTGGACCCGCTGGAGCAGGCCGCCAAGGAGAAGGACCTCAACTACGTCAAGCTCGACGGCGAGGTCGGCATCATCGGCAACGGCGCGGGTCTGGTCATGTCCACCCTGGACGTGGTCGCGTACGCGGGCGAGCGGCACGGCGGCGTCAAGCCGGCCAACTTCCTCGACATCGGCGGTGGCGCGAGCGCCGCGGTGATGGCCAACGGCCTGGAGATCGTGCTCTCCGACCCGTCGGTGCGCAGCGTCTTCGTCAACGTCTTCGGCGGCATCACCGCCTGCGACGCCGTCGCCAACGGCATCGTGCAGGCGCTCGCCCTGCTGGAGCAGCGCGGCGAGAAGGTCAACAAGCCGCTCGTCGTCCGCCTCGACGGCAACAACGCCGAGGCCGGTCGGGCGATCCTCGACGGCGCGAACAACCCGCTGATCCAGCGGGTCGACACCATGGACGGCGCGGCCGAGCGGGCCGCCGAGCTGGCAGCTGCGGGGGTCTGATCATGGCTATCTGGCTGACCAAGGACTCGAAGGTCATCGTGCAGGGGATGACCGGCTCCGAGGGTTCCAAGCACACCCGGCGGATGCTCGCCGCCGGCACCAACGTCGTCGGCGGCGTCAACCCGCGCAAGGCCGGCACGACCGTCGACTTCGACGGCACCGAGCTGCCGGTCTTCGCCTCCGTCGCGGACGCGATGAAGGAGACCGGCGCAGACGTCACGGTGATCTTCGTACCGCCGCAGTTCACCAAGGGCGCGGTCGTCGAGGCCATCGACGCGGGCATCCCGCTGGCCGTCGTGATCACCGAGGGCGTGCCGGTGCACGACACCGCCGCGTTCTGGGCGTACAACGTCGCGCAGGGCGAGCGGACCCGGATCATCGGGCCGAACTGCCCCGGCATCGCCTCGCCGGGCGCCTCGAACGCCGGCATCATCCCGGCCGACATCACCGGCAGCGGCCGGATCGGCCTGGTCAGCAAGAGCGGCACGCTGACCTACCAGATGATGTACGAGCTGCGCGACATCGGCTTCTCCACCTGCGTCGGCATCGGTGGTGACCCGATCATCGGCACCACCCACATCGACGCGCTCGCCGCGTTCGAGGCCGACCCGGAGACCGACGCCATCGTCATGATCGGTGAGATCGGTGGCGACGCCGAGGAGCGGGCCGCCGAGTTCATCAAGGCGAACGTCACCAAGCCGGTGGTCGGCTACATCGCCGGCTTCACCGCCCCGCCCGGCAAGACCATGGGTCACGCCGGCGCGATCATCTCCGGCTCGGCCGGCACTGCGGAGGCCAAGCAGGCCGCCCTGGAGGCCGTCGGCGTCAAGGTCGGCAAGACGCCGACCGAGACCGCCAAGCTGATGCGGGAGATCATGTCCGCGGGCTGAGCCCCGCACGACGTACGACGAGAGGGTCGACCGGGTTCCGGTCGGCCCTCTCAGTCGTTGTCGTAGAGCGGGTAGTTGCCGCCCGCCCAGAGGATCCCGCTGCCGATGATGTTGAGCACGCCGAAGGCGATGGCCAGGTAGCCGAGGATCGGCGACTGGCCGTAGCGCTTCGCGTCGCGGATCGACAGGTAGCCGAAGACGATGCCCAGGATGCCGCAGCAGAGCAGACCGGTGATGATGCCCAGGACGCCCCAGAGGGTCGTGCGGTCCCGGCCGGCAGCCGGCGGTGGCGGGGGCGGCGGGTACGGAGCGTTCACGACTTCCCTCTCCAGTGTCGGGTGCCGTGCGGTCGTCCCCCCGCGCCGAGGCTAGACCGGATCCGCGGGTGCCCGGCGGTGGATCAGGGAACTCGTAGCCGGTCGGAGGCGGTATCGGACTGCCGTCGCCGGTGCGGCATGCCAGAGTAGACCCCGATGTCGTCCGTCACCCCCGAACAGCCGAGAAGTGCCGCCCCACGGGTCGGCGCCGGTCCCCGGCCGCCCGGCCGTCCCGGCCCCGCCCGGCGGGTCCCCGCGCCGCGCTCCGGTGAGCCGGCCCGCCGCCGTGCCCCGCTCGCCGTGGCGGCCTCGGTGGCCGCCGGCGGTGCCGCGTTGACCTCCTGGCTGCCGGTCGCCGTGGTGCTCTGGCTGTTCCAGCTCAGCGAGGACGCCGCGTCCCTCGGCGGCGCGCTGCGCGCGGGCCTGGCCGGCTGGCTGCTCGGGCACGGGGTGCCGGTGACCACCGCCGCCGGCCCGCTCGGGCTCGCCC
>NZ_JBFAMU010000061.1:0-18258 GCF_040656655.1 Micromonospora sp. NPDC049799 | reverse complement strand
CGGCCCGTTTGTACGAAGAGGGCCGGCCGCCGCCGCCCTGAGCTGGGGGATTGTCGGCGCCCGGTCCGGCCGGTGCCCGGCCCGCCTCGGCCCCGGCCTGCTGGGACTGCTGGGCCTGTTGGGCTCCCTGCACGATGCCCCGGATGCCGCCGAAGATGCCCCCGAGGCGCTTCACCTGCGCCTGCGTCTCCTCCGTACCGACCGATCGCGCGCTGGTCATCTCCTCGGTGACCGCCCACGCCCGGTCCAGCTCGGCGGCCATCGCCGTCTCCCACGGCACCATCGGGCAGGCGGCCGCGGCGACGTCGACCGTGCCGGCGCAACCGGCTGCCGCACGGCGTTGCTGGATCAGGTCGACCACGGCCTCGCGGTTGGCGATCCGGGCCGACGAGTTGACGTCCGGGTCGCGCCGCTGGTCGGCGATGAAGGTCAGGTTGTTGCGCAGGGCGGTGTCCAGGCCCTGGCAGTTCTCCGCCGCCTCACCGGTCCCGGTCGCCACCGCGAACGCCGCCGCGACGGTGACCGCCAGCGCCACTCCGCCGGCGACCTTGCGCTGCCGCGGCGACGCCGGTCCTCTGCTCCTGGTTGTGCCCCTTGTCCACGCCATCGAAGCTCCTCCGCCTCGTCGAGTCGGCCCGGCATCCGGTGAGCGGTACGGCCGGTCGCCTCACCGGGTTCACGGGGGCGGTCCGTGGGGGCACGACTCTCGACCGAGAGTGACGAGAAGACTGTCGAGCCTGGCTCTCCGTAACCTCGATCGGCGCGCACACCACCACGAGCCTGATGTCTGTCAGACATCTTTATGTCTGACAGACATCAGGCCCGATCAGGAACGATCCCTGACGCTCGTGCCCAGCACCCTCATGAGCCGCTGCCCGGGCACCGGGGCGGTGAAGTCGACGCGGGGGAGGGGCCGGTCCGGGCGGGGCCGCTAGGCGGGGCGGAGCCAGAGGACGCCGAGCGGGGGCACCCGCAGCGCCGCCGAGGCGGGCAGGCCGTGCCACGGCACGTCCTGGGCGTGCACCCGGCCCATGTTGCCCACGCCGGAGCCGCCGTAGTGGTGCGCGTCGGTGTTCAGCACCTCCGCCCACGCGCCTCCGGCCGGCAGGCCGACCCGGTAGTCCTCCAGCGGCAGGGCGGAGAAGTTCGCCACGCAGACCAACGTCGCGCCGTCCGGGGCGATCCGGACGAAGGAGACGGCGTTGTTGGCGACGTCGTCCCCGGCGATCCAGCGGAAACCGGCGGGCTCGGTGTCCTGCGACCACAGGGCCGGGGTGTCCCGGTAGACGGCGTTCAGGTCTCCGACGAGGCGCTGCACGCCGGCCCGTGCCGGGTCGTGCAGCAGGTGCCAGTCGAGCCCGCGCTCCTCGCTCCACTCCCGGTCGTCGGCCAGCTCGCAGCCCATGAAGAGCAGCTGCTTGCCCGGGTGCGCCCACATGTACGCGAGCAGCGCCCGCACGTTCGCCAACCGCTGCCAGGTGTCACCGGGCATCTTCCCCGCGAGGGAGCCCTTGCCGTGCACCACCTCGTCGTGGCTGATCGGCAGCACGTAGTTCTCGCTCCAGGCGTACGCGAGGGAGAAGGTGAGCTGGTGGTGGTGGTGCTGCCGGTAGATCGGGTCCTTCGCCGTGTAGAGCAGGGTGTCGTGCATCCAGCCCATGTTCCACTTGAACCCGAAGCCCAGCCCACCTCCGTCGGTGGAGCGGGTGACGCCCGGCCAGGCGGTGGACTCCTCGGCGATCATGACCACCCCGGGGTGGTGCCGGTAGACGGTCGCGTTGGTCTCCTGCATCAACGCGATGGCCTCCAGGTTCTCCCGACCGCCGTACTGGTTGGGGGCCCACTGGCCGTCCTCGCGGGAGTAGTCCAGGTAGAGCATCGACGCGACCGCGTCGACCCGCAGCCCGTCGACGTGGAACTCCTCGCACCAGTACAGCGCGTTGGCGACGAGGAAGTTGCGCACCTCGCGGCGACCGAAGTCGAAGACGTACGTGCCCCAGTCGGGGTGCTCGCCGCGGCGCGGGTCGGGGTGCTCGTACAGGGGGGTGCCGTCGAAGCGCGCGAGGGCCCACTCGTCCTTCGGGAAGTGCGCCGGCACCCAGTCGAGGATGACCCCGATCCCGGCGCTGTGCAGCCGGTCCACCAGGTACCGGAAGTCGTCCGGGTCGCCGAACCGGGACGTCGGCGCGAAGTAGCCGGTGACCTGGTAGCCCCAGGACCCGCCGAACGGGTGTTCCATCACCGGCAGGAACTCCACGTGCGTGAAACCCAGCTCGGTCACGTACGCGGTCAGCTGCTCGGCCAGCTCCCGGTAGCTCAGGCCGGGCCGCCAGGAGCCGAGGTGCACCTCGTACACGCTCATCGGTTCCTGGTGGGGTCGCCGCTGGGCGCGCCGCTCCAGCCACACCGCGTCGCTCCACTCGTACGTCGAGTGGTGGACGACCGAGGCGGTGGCCGGCGGCACCTCCGCGTACGCCGCCAGGGGGTCGGCCTTGTCCCGCCACTGCCCGTCGGCGCCGAGGATCCGGTACTTGTAGCGGGCGCCGACCTGCGCGCCGGGAACGAAGACCTCCCAGACGCCGCTGGAGCCCAGCGAGCGCATCGGCCAGCCGTCGTCCGGCGACCAGCCGGTGAAGTCGCCGACCACCCGGACGCCCTGGGCGTTCGGCGCCCACACGGTGAAGGCGACCCCCTCGTCGAAGACGCGGGCGCCGAGGGCGTCCCAGAGCCGCTCGTGCCGGCCCTCGCCGATCAGGTGCAGGTCCAGCTCGCCGAGGGTGGGCGGGTAGCGGTACGGGTCGTCGTGCGGGTGCCCGTCGACCTCGACCCGGTAGTCGAGCACCTCGCCGGGGACCGTCGCCTCGAACACGCCCCCGTCGTGCACCCGCTTCATCGGGTGCCGCTCCCCGGCGACCAGGACGGCCACGTCCTGCGCCCCGCGCCGCAGCGTCCGGACGGTGGTGCGTCCGTCGGCGGGGTGGGCCCCGAGCACCGCGTGCGGATCGTGGGTACGGCCGGCGATCAGCTGGTCCATCGTGGGTCGTCCTTCGTTGCAGCGGTCGGGGCGGTGCCGCCGGACAGGTCGTCGGGAATGTCGGAGACGGTCAGCTCGGCCGGTTGCGCGGCGGCGGGCACGTCGGGTGTGTGGTGGACCGGTCGGCGCACGGTCAGCACGTGCGCCGGTTGGAGATACGGGTCGAGCCGCACCGCGTTGCGCTGCCCCCAGTCGTAGGAGGTGCCGGTCAGCTCGTCGTGCACGGTGAACCGCTCGTGCCAGTCGAGTCCCAGCGCCGGCATGTCCAGCGTGGTGTTGCCCCACTGGACGGTCCGCGAGTCGAACGAGCAGACGACGATCACGGTGTTGCCGGTGACCGGGTCGTGCTTGGACCAGCAGAGCAGCGCCGGGTTGTCGATGTCGTGGAAGACCAGGTTGCGCAGCTGGTGCAGGGCGGGGTTGTCCCGGCGGACCCGGTTGAGGGTGGCGATGAACGGCGCCAGGGAACGGCCCTGCGCCTGCGCGCCGGCCCAGTCCCGGGGGCGCAGCTCGTACTTCTCGTTGTCCAGGTACTCCTCGGCACCGGGGCGGGCCACGTGCTCGAACAGCTCGAAGCCCGCGTACATGCCCCAGGAGGGGACGAGCAGCGCGGCCAGCACCGCCCGGATCTTGAACATCGGCGGGCCACCGTGCTGCAGGGACTCGTGCAGGATGTCCGGCGTGTTCGGCCAGAAGTTCGGTCGCATGTAGTCGGCCGCCGCCACCAGCTCCGCGCAGTACGCGCGCATCTCCGCGGGCGTGGTCCGCCAGGTGAAGTACGTGTACGACTGCGTGAAGCCGACCTTGCCCAGCCCGTGCATCATCGCCGGCCGGGTGAACGCCTCGGCGAGGAACAGCACGTCCGGGTCGACCTTCTTGACCTCGGCGATCAGCCAGTGCCAGAAGGCGACCGGCTTGGTGTGCGGGTTGTCGACCCGGAAGATCTTCACGCCCTCGCCGACCCAGTGCAGGACCACCCGCAGCACTTCGGCGCGGATGCCCTCGGGGTCGTTGTCGAAGTTCAGCGGGTAGATGTCCTGGTACTTCTTCGGCGGGTTCTCCGCGTACGCGATGCTGCCGTCGGGACGGGTGGTGAACCACTCCGGGTGCTCGGTTACCCACGGGTGGTCCGGCGCGCACTGCAACGCCAGGTCCATCGCCACCTCCAGGCCCTGCTCGGCGGCGGCCGCGATGAACTCGCGGAAGTCCTCCGGCGTACCCAGGTCGGGGTGGATGGCGTCGTGGCCGCCCTCGGCGGCGCCGATCGCCCACGGCGAGCCGACGTCGTCGGGGCCGGCGGTGAGCGAGTTGTTGGGGCCCTTGCGGTTGACCCGGCCGATCGGGTGGATCGGCGGCAGGTAGAGCACGTCGAACCCCATCGCCGCGACGCCGGGCAGGCGGTCCATGGCGGTGACGAAGGTGCCGGAGCGGGCCGGGGCGTCCACCGTCGCCGGGATCGCGCCCTCGGAGCGGGGGAAGAACTCGTACCAGGCGGAGAAGAGGGCGCGCGGACGGTCCACCCAGATCCGGTACTCGTCGCCGGTGGTGACCAGCTCCCGCACGGGGTGGTCCCACAGCAGGTCGGCCAGCTCCAGCGCGGGGCCGACCCGCCGGGGCAGCGGCAGCGTCGTGTCCCGCAGCGCGGTGACGGCGGTGTCCACCCGCTTCCGGTCGGCGTCCGGCACCAGGTCGACCGCGGCGGTCAGTACGCGGACGCCCTCGGCGAGGTCGTTCGCGAGGTCCTCCGGACCCTGGCCGGCGGCGATCTTCTTGGTCACCGCGTTCTGCCAGGTCAGGTAGGGATCGGAGAACGCCTCGACGGTGAACGACCAGTCGCCGACCGCGTCCGGCCGGATCGTGGCGTGCCAGCGGTCCTGCCCCGGCTCGCCCGGCCGCATCCGGGTGAACGGGCGGGCCCGCCCGTCGGGGCCGAGCCAGACCACGTTGCAGCCGAGGGCGTCGTGCCCTTCCCGGTAGGCTCGCGCCGACACCGGCACCGGCTCGTCGACCACCGCCTTGGCCGGGTAGCGACCGCAGGAGACGACGGGGGAGACGTCTTCGATCGGGAACCGTCCAGTCACCGGTTCAACCTACTGCGCGAGATCGCTTCGCGCTCGGGTCAGCCGGCGGCGCCCACCGACCGGTACACCTCCAGCGTGCGCTGCGCGACCGTGTCCCACGAGAAGTGCTCGACGGCCCGCCGCCGGCCCGCCCGCCCGAACTCGGCGGTCCGTTCCCCGTCGGCCAGGACCTCGTTGATCCGGGCCGCGAGGTCGGCCACGAAACGCCCCGGGTCCAGCGGTCGGCCGGAGCCGTCGGCGGCCTGCTCGATCGGCACCAGCAGACCCGTCTCGCCGTCGGCGACCACCTCGGGGATACCGCCGGTGGCCGTGGCGACCACCGCCGTCTCGCAGGCCATCGCCTCCAGGTTCACGATGCCCATCGGCTCGTACACCGACGGGCACACGAAGACGGTGGCGTGGGTGAGCACCTGGATCACCTCGTGCTTGGGCAGCATCTCGGCCACCCACACCACGCCCGAGCGGTTGGCGCGCAGCTCGGCGACCAGGCCCTCCACCTCGGCGGCGATCTCCGGCGTGTCCGGGGCGCCGGCGAGCAGCACCAGCTGGGTGTCGGCGGGCAGCTCCCGCGCGGCGCGCAGCAGGTACGGCAGGCCCTTCTGCCGGGTGATCCGTCCCACGTACACCACGCTGGGCCGGGACGGGTCGATTCCCAGCCGGTCGACCACGTCCGTGCCGTGGTCCGGGGCGTACTGCCCGGTGTCGATCCCGTTGTGGACGACCCGCACCCGGTCCGGGTCGACGGCCGGGTACGCGGTCAGCACGTCCCGCCGCATCCCGGCGCTGACCGCGATGATCGCGTCGGCCGCCTCCACCGCGGTGCGCTCGCACCAGGACGAGAGCGCGTAGCCCCCGCCGAGCTGCTCGGCCTTCCACGGCCGCAGCGGCTCCAGGCTGTGCGCGGTCACCACGTGCGGCACCCCGTGCAGCAGCTTCGCGGTGTGCCCGGCGAGGTTCGCGTACCAGGTGTGGCTGTGCACCACGTCCGTGCCGGCGCACCCGGCGGCCATCTCCAGGTCCACGCCCATCGTGCGCAGCGCGGCGTTCGCGCCGCCCAGGCCGGCCGGTTCGGCGTACGCGGTCACGCCCGGCTCCGAGCGCGGCGCGCCGAAGCAGTGCACCCGTACGTCCGCGAGCCGGCGCAGCTCGCGGGCGAGGTACTCGACGTGCACCCCGGCCCCGCCGTAGACCTCCGGCGGGTACTCCCGGGTGAGCAGGTCGACGCGCAGCCGTGGGAGATCCGTCATGCCCGGCACCCTAGTGCAGAAAACCGCCCCGCACCGGGCGCAGAACTGTGCCCGTACGAGTGGTGAAGTGGCGGTCGGATGGATAGCGTCGGGACATGGCTGCCAAGGTGCTCGCGATCGTCCTGGCCGGCGGGGAGGGCAAGCGCCTCATGCCGCTCACCGCGGACCGGGCCAAGCCGGCCGTCCCGTTCGGCGGGATGTACCGCATGGTCGACTTCGTCCTGTCCAACCTGGCGAACGCCGGCTTTCTCAAGATCGTCGTGCTGACCCAGTACAAGTCCCACTCGCTCGACCGGCACATCACCAAGACCTGGCGGATGTCGACGCTGTTGGGCAACTACGTCACCCCGGTGCCGGCGCAGCAGCGCCGCGGCCCGTGGTGGTTCGCCGGGTCGGCCGACGCGATCTACCAGAGCTTCAACCTGATCAACGACGAGCAGCCCGACTACGTGATCGTCTTCGGCGCCGACCACATCTACCGGATGGACCCCCGGCAGATGGTGGAGGACCACATCGCCTCCGGCGCGTCGGTGACCGTGGCCGGGATCCGGCAGCCGCTCTCCATGGCCGACCAGTTCGGCGTGATCGAGGTCGGCGAGGACGGCAGGCGGATCCGCGCGTTCCGGGAGAAGCCCACCGACGCGGTCGGCCTGCCCGACGCGCCCGACGAGATCTACGCCTCGATGGGCAACTACGTGTTCACCACGCGGGCGCTGTGCGAGGCCGTCGAGCGGGACGCCGAGGACAAGACCAGCAAGCACGACATGGGCGGCAGCATCATCCCGATGATGGTCGAGCGGGGCGAGGCCAACGTCTACGACTTCCGCGACAACGAGCTGCCGGGCAGCACCGACCGCGACCGTGGCTACTGGCGGGACGTGGGGACGCTCGACTCGTTCTACGACGCACACATGGACCTGATCAACGTGCACCCGGTGTTCAACCTGTACAACTTCGAGTGGCCGATCTACACCGACCAGCCGCCGTACCCGCCGGCGAAGTTCGTGCACCAGTGGGGCGAGCGGGTCGGCCGGGCGGTCGGCTCGATGATCTCGCCCGGCGCGGTGATCTCCGGCTCGCTGGTGGAGAACTCGGTGGTGTCGCCGAAGGTCAAGGTCCACTCCTGGGCGCACGTCGACGGCGCGGTGTTGATGGAGGGCGTGGACATCGGCCGGCACGCCGTGGTCCGGCGGGCCATCCTGGACAAGAACGTGATCGTGCCCGAGGGCGCCGAGATCGGCGTGGACCTGGAGAAGGACCGCCAGCGCTACACCGTCTCGGACAACGGCATCGTGGTGATCGGCAAGGGTCAGAAGGTGGAACCGTGAGCAGTCACCCCCGCGCGGGCCAGCCCGCCCAGCCGTCCGACCTGGTCGACGTGCCGATGCTGGTGACCGCCTACTACGCCGAGCACCCCGACCCGGGCGACCCGGCGCAGCAGGTCTCCTTCGGCACCTCCGGCCACCGGGGGTCGAGCCTGCGCCGCGCCTTCAACTCCGACCACATCCTCGCGGTCACCCAGGCACTCTGCGACTACCGCCGGGAGCAGGGCCTGGACGGCCCGCTCTTCCTCGGCCGGGACACCCACGCCCTGTCCGCCCCGGCGACGGTCGACGCCCTGGAGGTCCTCGCCGCGAACGAGGTGACCGTCCTGCTGGACAGCCGGGACGGCTACACGCCCACCCCGGCGGTGTCGCACGCGATCCTCACCCACAACCGGGGCCGCACCAGCGGGCTCGCCGACGGCATCGTCATCACCCCGTCGCACAATCCGCCGGACGACGGCGGCTTCAAGTACAACCCCACCCACGGCGGGCCCGCCGACAGCGACGTGACGCGGTGGATCCAGGACCGCGCGAACGAGATCCTGGCCGCCGGGCTCAAGGAGGTCAAACGCATCCCGTACGCGCGGGCGCGCGCCGCCGACACCACCGGCTCGTACGACTTCCTCGCCCGCTACGTCGACGACCTCCCGGCGGTGCTCGACCTCGACGCGGTCCGCGACGCCGGCGTGCGCATCGGCGCCGACCCGCTCGGCGGAGCGAGCGTGGCCTACTGGGGCGAGATCGCCGAGCGGCACCGCCTCGACCTGACCGTGCTCAACCCGACGGTCGACCCGACGTGGCGGTTCATGACCCTCGACGGTGACGGCAAGATCCGGATGGACTGCTCCTCGCCCAACGCGATGGCCTCGTTGATCGCCGCCCGCGCCGACTACGCGGTCTCCACGGGCAACGACGCCGACGCCGACCGGCACGGGATCGTCACCCCCGACGCGGGCCTGATGAACCCCAACCACTACCTGGCGGTGGCGATCGGCCACCTCTTCCGCACCCGCCGCGACTGGGGCCCGGCCGCCGCGGTCGGCAAGACCCTGGTCTCCTCCTCCATGATCGACCGGGTCGCCGCCGACCTGGGCCGGCCGCTGCTGGAGGTGCCGGTCGGGTTCAAGTGGTTCGTACCGGGCCTCCTCGACGGCGCGGTCGGCTTCGGCGGCGAGGAGAGCGCCGGGGCGTCGTTCCTGCGCCGCGACGGCGGCACCTGGACCACCGACAAGGACGGCATCCTGCTCTGCCTGCTCGCGTCCGAGATCATCGGCACCACCGGCCGGACCCCGAGCGAGCACTGGGCCGAGCTGGCCGAGCGCTTCGGCGCGCCGTCGTACGCGCGCATCGACGCCCCGGCCACCCGCGAGCAGAAGGCCGTCCTCGGCAAGCTCTCGCCGGAGCAGGTCACCGCGACCGAGCTGGCCGGTGAGCCGATCACCGCGACGCTCACGACCGCGCCCGGCAACGGCGCGTCGATCGGCGGCCTCAAGGTCACCACGGAGTCGGGCTGGTTCGCCGCCCGCCCCTCCGGCACCGAGGACGTCTACAAGATCTACGCGGAGTCGTTCCAGGGTCCGGACCACCTGACCCGCATCCAGTCCGAGGCGAAGGACCTGGTCTCGGAGGTGCTCGCCAAGGCCTGACCCGCGGGGACCGGCCCGGGCACGACAGGCCCGCCGTCCGGCCCCGCTGGTCGGGCTGTGCGGTCAGGCCCGGTTCGGGCTGTGCGGTCCGGCTCGGGTCCGGCTGCCGGATCACGGTTCGCCTCCTGTCGAGCTGCCCCACCTGTGGGGCACCGCCGTCGCCGACCAGGTTCTGCCTGCCGCACTGCTGGGTGCCATCCTCGCCAGCGGCCAGGTTCTGCCTGCCCCACTCATGGGGCAGCTCGACAGGGCCGTGCGGGAATGCCTTCCGCCGGCCAGGGGTCAGCGGGGCGGGGGGAGTTCGCGGCGGTTGAGCTGCTCGCGGAGGTCCTCGGGGAGCAGTTCGCGCAGCTGTGCGGGCAGCAGCGGCAGGTCCAGCAGGCTCAGCTTGAGCTGGTTGCGCTCCTGGTAGCGGCGGGGGTCGAGGCGTACCACCAGGCCCGCGTCGCGGCGGTAGCCCACCTGCACCGCGCCCTCCGTGGCGGCCTTCTGGATGACCACGCCGTCCATCTCGACGGCGACCGGGGCGGAGCCCGGCGTCAGCTCCAGCCGGATGGTCTCGTCTCCGGAGAGCACCACCGCGCGGGAGATGCCGGCCATCGGCGCGGAGGGGGTCACCACCACCGCGTCACTGGCGGGGGAGACCAGCGGCCCGCCCGCGGCGTAGCTGTACGCGGTCGACCCGGTGGGCGTGCTCACCACCAGCGCGTCGCAGCGGTAGTAGCCGTACCGCTGCCCGTCGACCGCGAGCGTCGCCGAGACGAAGCCGGATCCGGGCTGGCGTACCAGCGCCAGGTCGTTGAACGCCACGACGTCGTCGTCGCACACCTCGCAGACGAGGCAGCTGTGCCGCTCCACCGTGAAGTCCTTGGCGGCCACCCGGTCCAGCGCCGCCGGGAGATCCGGTGGCTCGACCTCCACCAGGAAACCGAGCCGACCCAGGTGTACGCCGAGCACCGGCTTCGGGTTCCGGACGGCCGAGCGCAGCGCGCCGAGCATGGTGCCGTCTCCGCCGATGCTGATCAACGCGTCACAGGCCACGGCCACCTGGTCGGCGGGCAGCGGCTCGACGCTCGCCGGCACCCGGTGCCGGTCCTCGGTGCGGACCGCGAGGCTCATCCTCTGGCGCGCCGCCCAGCGCTCGATGATCGCGACCACCTCGGTGACGTCCCGGGTCGGGTGCAGCATCAGCCCGAGCCGGATCCGATCCATGTCTCCAGCTCACCACATCCCGGGCGGCCCGCGCGGGCGGAAACGGCAGGTGCGCCGGCGGCCCCGAAGGACCACCGGCGCACCCGTGGCGGAACGTCAGGGGCGCTGCTGCCCCGTCAGGTGGGCCAGCGACCGGGCGACCAGGTCGTCCCGGGCCGCCGGGGCCAGCCCCTCCAGGCCGAAGCCGAGGTAGACGGTGTCCGCGGTGACCACCGCCGCCCCCTCCTCGAACGCCTGCTGGCTGCGCGACCAGTCGGTGGCGTTGCCCGCCGAGCCGGCCGGCGGGCCGGCCACCGTCCAGCCACCGAGGTCGGCCGTCTCGAACGAGGTCTCCGAGACCGTGGTGCCGTCGACGACGACGCTGGCGTCGTCGAGGAAGACCCCCAGGCCCTGGGTGCCCCAGTCGGAGACGTACGAGATCGACACCTCGACCTGCTTGCCGGCGTACGCCGAGAGGTCGATCTTGAACTCCTGCCAGCCGTTCGACGCGGCGGTGGCCGCGTGCCACTCACCGGTGGTGCCGGTCGGCGAACAGTCCGCGCCCACGTAGTGGCCCAGGAACGGGTGCAGCGTGTCCACCCACCCGGACGCGCAGCTCTCCCCGGTCTCCCGGCCGGTGTGCCCGTTGGCGTCCGGCAGGGTCGTCCAGTCGTCGCTGCCCACCTCGTGCGCCTCGACGATCAGGAAGTCCCAGTTCGGCTCGATGTCGTACGAGGTGGCGAACCGCAGCTCGCCGCTGGTGGCCCCGCTGAGGTCCACGGTGCGGGTGAGCCGCTTGTACGACTCGTCGGCCTGACCGCTCCACAGGTACCAGTCACCGGTGCGAGGGTCGAACGGCGCGGCGCCCGGCCGCACCCAGTCCACCGGGGCGGAGCTGGCGAACTGCGGGAACTGGTCGCGCGGCAGGAAGCTCGACGTGGTCAGGAACGAGGCGGTGTGGTCCTGGTTCCCCGCCGAACCGGCCGCGTTGAGGATGCCGTCGAAGCCCGCGAAGGCCCCGTCGGAGCCCTTGACCGCGTACGGACCGTCCTCGCCGGTGCCGCCGTCACTGACGTACGTGTACGCCCCCAGCCAGTACTGCTGGAAGTCGTTCAGCAGCGGCAGGCAGGTCGCGTCGTCGGCGTCGGTGCACTCCGCCGGCCCGTTCGGCTGGTACGCGTAGGCACCGTTGGCGGCCTGCGCGAAGAGGGCGTACTTGCCGCTGACCAGCAGCTTGCCACCCTCGTTGAGGTAGTCCCGGACGGCCAGCTCGGTCTCCAGGGCCGAGCGGGCGGCGGTGCCGGGCACCTGGCCCTGCGCGCGCGGGATCACGTCGTCGCCGGTCTCCCAGACCACCGTGTCGTAGTGCGACAGCACGCCCAGCGGGTGCGGCGCCTTCCGGCCCATCACGTCGACGTCGTACACGTCGCTGGTCCGGCCGGCGGCGGTCAGCGCCGCGGTGACCTCGTCGGCGTACTTCGCGCTGGTGACGCCCTGCGCCGGGCTGAGGCCGGTGACGTCCTCCGCGGCGAGCACCAGCACGTCCCCGCCGATGTCGTCGTGCACCCGGTAGGTGAAGTGGTCACTGGCGACCACACCCGTGCCCCGCTTGTTGCCGGTGAACCAGACCTCGACCCGGTCGCCCGGCCGTGCCCCGGTCACCTTCCCGCGCAGCTCGGCGTAGTAGTCGTCGTGGGTGTCGCCGTACCGCTCGCCGCCCTGCCACTCGGTGACCTTGACCGTCTTCGGCCGGCCGCCGTTGACCGTCCAGTTCAGCCGGACGTTCCGCAGCTCCCGCCGGACGGTCGCGGCGACCTGCTGGTCCCGGCCGTACGAGGTCTCGAAGGCGTCGACGACGAAGTCGGGGGTGTTGCGGCCGACCACCGAGACGGGGTCGTCCGGGTCGTGCGTGGACTTGGCCACGGCCAGGGCGAACGGCAGGTTCTTCGCCACCTCGGCGGCGATCAGTTCTTCGTCGTCGGGGAAGATGAACCCGCTGACGCAGTCCTCCGGGAGCCACTCGTCGTCCGGGTCCGAGGCCGACGCCGCCTGACAGGTCGACATCTCGGGGGTGAAGCCGAGGGTGCCGTGCCGGACGGTGGCGTGCGTGTCGGTGTCGCCGTTGGTGGTGTACAACTCGGCCGAGATGTCCGGGTCGTAGCCGGGGACCGCCGGGTGGGCGTCGTCACCGACCATCGCCTCGTAGATCACGTCGTCCGGGGTCGGGGTGGCCACCTGCCAGCCGACACCGTAGAGGATCAGTTGCGCGGCGGAGTGGTAGTTGACGAGGAACTCGAAGCCGACCCGCTTGAAGAGCCGGTCCAGCGCCTTCGTCTCCGGCTCCGAGTTCGGACCCGGCCCCCGGTAGGTGTCGCTGTTGGGGTCGGGCGAGGAGCCCTCGTTGTCGTACCCCCACTTGTAGGCGAAGTTGCGGTTGAGGTCGACGCCGTCGGCGGTGGTGATCTGTCCGTCGCCGTCGTTGTCCCGCAGGTTCTTGCGCCACAGCCGGTTGCCGGGGGTGAAGGTGTGATCGTAGCCGTCCGGGTTGGCCACCGGCAGGAACCACAGCTCGGTGGTGTCCACCAGTCGGGTGATCTCCGGGTCGGTGCCGTAGTTGCCGAGCACGTGGTGCATCAGCCGCCGGGTCATCTCCGGCGTGATCCACTCGCGGGCGTGCTGCGTGCTGGCGTAGAGCACCGCCGGCCGCTTGCCGTCCCGGATCTTCTTCGCGTCCTTGGTCACCTTGACGGCGAGGATCGGCTTGCCCTGGTGGGTCGTCCCGATCGTCTCCAGCTTGGTGAGGTTCGGGAAGCGTGCCGCCGTGGCGGTGATCTCGTCGCGGATGCCGCCCGGCTCACTGTAGGAACGGAACGCCGACCAGCCGGCCGCGGCCTGCTCGCGCAGCGCCTGCGAGGCGGCCTTGCCGTCGACCTTCTTGACGTCGAGCTTCACGCCCTGGCTCGCCAGCCGCGCGGCCTGACGGGTGCTGAGCACGGTCTCGATGGTCGTGTTGCCGGCCCCGTCGGACTCGTGGTGGTCGTGGCCGAGATCGACGCCGGCCGCGCGCAGCTTCTCCACCTGCTCCGGGTTGACCGTGCCGACGTACACCTCCAGCCCGTCGCGGCCGTCCGGATCGGACGGCGGCCGCGCGCTCGCCGGTGTGGTCAGCGTCAGTGCGCCGACCAGAGTGAACACGCCGGCGATCGCCAGCCGTGTGCGCCTCATCGCGCCTCCTGTGTGGAAGGACCATTGACGCGAGCCTGTCGGGGGCGGTGAGGCATGTCAATGCCCGAAGAGGTCAATCTCGCACCCTCGGTGGTCCGACCGCCACGCCCGGTGGGCCGCCGGGAGACGCGGCGCGGGGCGGACCCGACGGTCCGCCCCGCGTCGGTGCTGGTCAGCGAGACAACGGCAGCCGGATGACGCCCTCCGCACTCGGGGCCGTGGCCTGGGTGCACAACGCCGCCAACTGGGCGACGATCTTCTCCGGGTCGTCGAACGGGTCCACCCCGGCGACCTCGATCGGGTCCAGGGCCGGCACGGTCACGTGCGAGATGAGCGGGTGCAGCGGCCGGACGTCCTCCTCGCCGGTACCGAGCAGGTCCTCGTGCAGCTTCTCGCCCGGGCGCAGGCCGGTGTAGACGACGGGCACGCTGCTTCCCGCCTGCTCGATCATCTGGCGGGCGAGGTCCAGGATCCGCACGGGTTCGCCCATGTCGAGCACGAGCGCCTCGCCGTCCCGGCCGATCTCGGCGGCCTGGAGGACCAGGTGCACCGCCTCCTGCACGGTCATCAGGTACCGGGTGACGTCCGGATGGGTCACCGTCACCGGCTGGCCGGACTCGATCTGCCGCTGGAAGGCGGTGACCACCGAGCCCCGGCTGCTCAGCACGTTGCCGAAGCGCACGCTGAGGAACGTGCCGGGGTAGGTGGCCGCGGCATGCGCCGTCAGCCGCTCGGTGATCCGCTTCGAGTAGCCCAGGACGCTGACCGGGTCGGCCGCCTTGTCGGTGGAGATGTTGACGAACCTGGCCACGTCGCGGCAGGCGTCAAGCACCGACATGGTGCCCCACACGTTGGTCTTGACCGCCTCGCCCGGGTGGCGCTGCAGGAGGGTGAGGTGCTTCAGCGCGGCGGCGTGGAAGATGATCTCCGGCCGGCGTTCCCGGACGATTCGCCGGATTCCCTCGTCGTCGCGCAGGTCGGCCAGGATCAGCTCCGGCCCGTCGAGCAGGGCCCGGCCGGACAGTGACATCTGGAGGCTGTGCAGGGCCGACTCGTCGCGGTCGAGCATCATCAGCTCGCCCGGGTCCGCCTGCATGATCTGCCGGCACAGCTCCGAGCCGATCGAGCCTCCCGCGCCGGTGACCAGGATCCGCCGGCCGGTCAGGCCGTTGCCCGACAGCGTCAGGTCGCCGACGACCTGCCGCCGGCCGAGCAGGTCGCTGATCCGGACGTCCCGGACGTCGGTGACGGTGATCCGGTGGTCGACGAGGTCCCGAACCGGCGGCAGCACCTTGAAGGCCGCGCCGGTCTGGAGGGTCGCCTCCCGGATCTGCCGGATCAGCGCGGCGTCCGCGTTCGCCACCGAGAAGATCACCGTGGCGGCGCTGGTACGCCGTACCGCCGCCGCGACGTCGTGACGCCCACCGAGCACGCGGACGCCGCCGATCCGCAGGTCCCGCTTGGCCGGGTCGTCGTCGAGCACGCCGACCGGCAGGTACCGTCCGCGGGGGTCGCTGAGCATGGCCCGTAGCAGCCCCTGACCGGCGTCGCCGAGGCCGAACAGCAGCACCTTCGTCGCCGAGCGGGCGTCCGGGCGCATGGCGAGGTCGTGGCGGTGCCGGTAGGCGAGGCGGACCGCGAGCATGAGCAGCAGGGTCAGGGCGCCGCCGACGAGGGGCGCGCTCGCCGGGACCGGTCGGTTCCCCAGGGGAACCAGGGCGACCAGCACCAGCGCCGTCGTGGCGGCCGTCGTGCCGGCGAGGCCGCGGATCTCGGGGAGGCTGCCCAGCGGGTGACGGCCGGAGTAGACCCGGCGCAGGGCGGAGACCACGAGGTGCAGCACGGCGGCGAGCGCGCCTATCCCGATCGCCCGGGTGGCCTGGCCGATGGTCAGGTCGAACTCGTAGCGGGCCCAGGTGGCGGCGAGGAAGCCGCCGACCCAGGCGGCGCCGTCGCCGGCGAGGAAACTCAGGTTCCGCCGGCGGGATCTGGTGCGTCGGGTCGTCGGGGTGCGCTCGGGAACTTCTGCTTCCGGCGGCATGTACTACTCCCTGGGGGTCTGGGGTCGTCCGTGGTCGAGCGAGAACGACCTCTTTGCGTCATATAGTGCTTACAGGGAGTTTTGCGTGCTTCGTGTCTGTTTCGCGTACGACGTCGCAATTGGTGGCCGTCAGATCCGGCTGCCCAGCTCCTCGGGCGTCCGTCGGACCGCGCCGTCTCGCGGCGGCACCGGCCCGCCCCGACGCCGGGGGGTGCGCTCCGCCACCACGTCGTCGAGCACCCGCTGCAACCGGCCCGCCATCGCCGTCCGGGACCGATGCCGGCCGATGAACTGCCGGCCCCGCCCGCCCATCTCGCGCAGCACCTCGGAATCCAGCGCCACCAGCTTGCGCAGTCCCACCGCGAGGCTCCCCGGCGCGACGGCCGCCCCGGAATCCGAGGCCAGCACGACGTCGTGCGGCTCTCCCGGGCAGTTCGTCACCACCGGCACCCCGGCGGCGAGGTAGTCGTAGAGCTTGTTCGGGCTGGCCCCCAGGCGGAACACGTCGGCGTCGGCCAGCGCGTGCACGCCGATGTCCGCGCCGCCGAGGATGCCGGCGAACTCGGCCTTCGGGATCATGTCCAGGAAGTGCACGTTGGACAGGCCCTCCGCGCGGGCGCGCGCCACCAGCCGTGGCTTCTCGATCCCGTCACCGATCAGGGCGAAGGTGTGCTCCGGCAGCTCCGCCGCGGCGTTCAGCAGTTCGTCGAGGCCGTTGGCCTGCCCGTGCGCCCCGGCGAACACGACCAGCCGCCCGCGTACCGGGATCCGGTCCCGCAGCGGCGTGTACCGGTCGTGGCGCAGGTCGAACGCCGACGGCTCGGCACTGTTGCTCACCCAGGCCAGCTTCTCGCCGTCCACACCCAGGTCCCGGAAGTACGACCGCCACCCTTCGGCGACCAGCACGATCCGGTCGGCCCGCCGGTACAGCCACCGCTCCAGCCCACTCAGCAGCCGGTGCGGCCGGGAGCCCCGGCGCAGGTAGCCGGTGTCGACCATCGACTCCGGCCACAGGTCGCGGATCTCCAGCACGAACGGCACCCGCCAGAACGTCGCGGCGAGCCAGCCGGCGACCGGCGTCAGGATGTGTGGCGACGACGCGTACACCACCGCCGGACGGCGGCGCAGCAGCGACCGCAGCAGCGCCCCGCCCGCGTACCCGAGCCAGTTCAGCACCCGACGGTGGTCGTTGCGGGAATAGCCGGGGACCCGGACCCGGACGAAGTTCGGCTCCCGCCCGGTGAAGCGGTGTCGCGAGTAGACGTCCCGGTCGCCCGCGATGATCGTCCAGTCCCAACCGGTCAGTCTGCCGAACAGCTCGACATGCCGTGTGCCGCCGGGCTCGGAGAGCGGTTTGGCGTAGTGGTTGAGAACCAGCACGTGCGGAGTTCGGCCAGAAGAAGAAGCCATGGTTCGTCCTTGGTGTGCGATGTGGTTACGAACGCTCCCCGGAACGGGGGCGGTGTCGCGCCGACCGGCCACGCGGACGGCCTTCCGCGCAGAGCCGGCGGTACAGGCCCTGCATCGCCGACACCTGCCGGGACCAGGTCTCGGTGGCCTGGATGAGGTCGGCGTTGGTCGACCGCTGCGCGGGCGCCAGAGGCCCGACCGCACGCAACGCGTCGGCCAGCCGGGGTGCCAGCGGTTCGGCCACCAGGTCCGCGACCAGCCCGTCGACCCGCAGCTCCCGGTACGGCGGAAGGTCGGCCAGGAGCAGGCGGCAGCCCGCGAGCGCCGCCTCCAGCACCGACGAGCTGCGCTGGTCCGACCGGGGCACCGAGACGACGACGTCACTGGCGCACATCAGGGCGAACGTCTCCGCCGGGGTGAGGGTCCGTGGGACGAGCGTCACCCGTTCCGGGAGCTGCTCCGCCCGCTCCGTCGCCCGGAGCAGCCCGTCGGCCCGCGCCCGTGCCGCGCCCGGCTCGGCCGGCTCGTGCCCGGCCAGCACCACCAGGTGCAGATCCGGCCGCTCGGCGGCCACCTGGGTGAAGGCCCGCAGGACGTCGTCGGTCCGGTACACCGGAGAGACCCCGCGCGGCGCGAGCACCACGGTGGCGTCGACGGGTACGCCGAGGCCCCGGCGGACGTCCGCGCGCCGCACGGTGTCCCGGAGCCGGAACAGGGAGTCGTCGACCCCCCAGGACAGCGTCGCGGTGCGCGACGCCGGGATCCGGTACCGCGTCGTCACCTCCGCGGTGACCGACGCCGACGTGGGAAGCACCAGGTCGGCCCGCCGGAACGCGCGTCGGGTGACCCAGCCGCGCAACCGGGACGAGGTCGCCGTCCGCAGTTCGCTGCCCCACGGCGTCACCACCCGTACGGCGTCGCGGGGAAGGGCCAGGGAGAGCAGGCCGGCCCGTCCCACCGAGTGCACGTGCACCACGTCCGGCCGGAGCCGGCGAACCTGCCGGCGCAGCCACCAGCCGGTGGTCAGCAGCCGCCACGCCCCGCCCACCGGCCCGCCG
>NZ_JBFAMU010000060.1:0-18299 GCF_040656655.1 Micromonospora sp. NPDC049799 | reverse complement strand
CCTGAAGGACGAGCCGGCGGTGTGGGATGTGACCGCCACCGGTCGAACCATCGCCACCAGCGACTATCATCGCGGCATGGCGATTGGTTGTGGTGTCGACCTGAATCCGGCAGTGGCGTTGTTCCGGTCCCTCGGCGACCCGACCCGGCTGGCCATCCTGCGTCGGCTCGCGACGGGCGAGGCACGGGTGGTCGACCTGACCGGCGAGTTGACCCTGGCACAGTCGACGGTGTCGAAGCACCTCGCCTGCCTCCGGGACTGTGGCCTGGTCGACTTCCGCGTCGAGGGCCGCCAGTCCTTCTACGCCCTGGCCCGACCGGAACTGCTGGACCTGCTGCGCTCCGCGGAACAGGTGCTCGCCGCCACGGGTGACGCCGTCGCCCTGTGCCCGGCCTACGGCATGCCGGCGGGCAGACCGGCCGGCAGACCGGCGGGCACAGCGGCCGGCACACCGGCCGACACTCCCGCGGCGGTGACGCCGTGAGCGCGTCGGTGCTGACCCCGGAGCGCCGGGCGGTGCTGTCCCGACGAAGCCTGTGGTTGGCCTACGCCACGGCCGGTTACAACCTGCTGGAAGGCCTGGTCGCCATCGCCGCCGGTGTCGCGGCCTCGTCGACCGCGTTGATCGGATTCGGCCTGGACTCCTTCGTGGAGGTGTCGAGCGCCGCCGTGCTCATCTGGCAGTTCCGTTCCCGCGTGCCGGAGAGTCGGGAGCGGCTGGCGCTACGGCTCATCGGCGTGTCGTTCTTCGCCCTGGCTCTCTGGGTCACGGTCGACGCCGCGCGATCCCTGCTCGCGGGCGGGGACGCCGACGCCAGCCCGGTCGGCATCGGCCTCGCCGTCGCGTCGCTGATCGTGATGCCGCTGCTCGTACGCGCCAAACGCCGCACCGGCCGGGAACTCCGCTCGGCGACGGTCCTGGCGGACTCGACGCAGACCCTGCTGTGCACCTACCTGTCCGTGGTGCTCCTCGTCGGTCTGGTCCTCAACGCCGTCTGGGGCTGGTCGTGGGCCGACCCGATCGCCGCGCTCGTCATCGCCGGGGTCGCGGTCAAGGAAGGGGTCGAAGCGTGGCGGGGCGACCACTGCGACGACTGCGCGTCCCTGCCGATCGACGGCCCGGATCCGGGCTGCGCCGACGACTGCTGCACCGCGCCGGAGGCATGACGACGGCGGACGCTCCGCGGACGGATCAGCGGTCCTGTTGGCGGCGGTGTGCCATACCGCCCTGGATCGCCTCCCAGACGCTCCGTCCGGCCTGCCGCAGCGTCTCGCTCGCCTGCTCGGCGAGATAGGCGGCACTCGGCGCCGCGCCGCCCGCCGATGGCTGCTCGGGCTGGCGCTCGTCGTCCCTGCCGGCGCCGCCCGTCGGTGGTCGGTCCGGTCCGGCCGCCTCCGGCGGATGCTCCCGATCCTGGTCCGCCGTGGCCTTCCGTTCCCGGGCCCGGACCGCCTCCCCCTGCTCGCCGCCTCCGCCCGAGCCGCTGGCCAGGCCGGTTCCACGCGCCGACGGCCCGGTTGCGCCCATACCGAGCGGAGGGGCACCCGCACCACCCGGCCCGGCACCCGCCTCGCGTCGGCCCTGGTCGGCGACCGCCCCGATCGCGCCGACCTGCTGGCCGAGCTCTTCCGTCGCGTCACCGGCCTCCGGCTCACGCGGCGCACGGAACGTCTCCGTGGGACGGCCCCGCCGCCGAGAGGCCGCCGAGACCTCCGCGCCGGTGGCCGCCATCTGGCTCGCCGCACGGTTCACGTCGTCGACGGGGACGGCCAGAGCCCTGGAGAGGTCCGCGATGATCTGGGGATTCCGGTCGATGGTGGCCAACGCGCGTTCGAGGATCCCCGCGACCTTCTCCAGTCGTACCTTGAGCAGTGCTTCGGCGTGCACACCGTTGATGTCCAGCTCGACACCCTCCAGGTGCACCCGCACGCCGGCGTCGATCTGGAGCAGGTTGGCCAACCGGGCCCGCAACGACAGGTCGGCGTCCAACCCGTCGACCGCCAGCCGGATCGAGTCGACCGAGACCTCGGGTATGTCGAGCAGGACGTCCGGCTCCGCGCCGGCCTCGCCCGGGACCGCCCGCCCGACCGCCCGCATCGAACCCCGCTGCTGTTCGTCGTCGCCCATGGTCTCCGCTCCGCCTCCACCGCCCGTCACGTGTCGCCGCGCTTACCCGCTTTCCCTCCGCCCATCCCGGCCATCCACCCGCAGCGTGGTTACGCTTCGTGTCGGAGAACCAACTGCCCGTCCGTGAAGGCCGTTCGCGCAAGTCGCACAGCCGGGCATGAGCCGGTATGGTCCGGGCCTATGGGACAGGAGATGGCCGAGCCGGCCGACGTCCGACAGGATCATGAACGGTTCTCGCTACGCAGCACCCTCCTGGTCCCCACGACGCCCGAGGAGGCGTTCGGGGTCTTCACGCAGGCGATGACCGACTGGTGGGTGACCGAGTACACCTGGTCCGGTCCCGGCCTCCTGGCGGAGCTGGGGATGGAACCCCGGCCGGGCGGCATGCTCTACGAGATCGGCCCGTACGGCTTCCGCTCCGACTGGGGTCGGGTGCTGACCTGGGACCCGCCGCGGCGGCTGGTCTTCACCTGGCAGATCGGGGCCGACCGGGTGCCGGTCCCCGACCCGGCCCGGGCGAGCGAGGTCGAGGTGCTCTTCCACCCGGACGGCCCGCACCGGACACGGGTGGAGGTGGAGCACCGCCACTTCGACCGGCACGGGCAGGCGGCGGAGGGCTACCGCCAGGCCCTGACCGCCGGCTGGCACGAACTGCTCTCCCGCTACGCCGCGACCGCCGTCCGCGGCGCCGGCTGACCCGCGCCGGACCGTCAGTGGCCGATGCCCTGACGCGGGTCGGTGCCGACCCGGGCACCGCCCAGATCCGCCCGCCGGCCCGCCTCGGCCCCGGAACCGAACCCGGAGCCGGCCAGCCGCCGGGGCGCGGCGGTCCGCAGCCGGGGGTAGACCTCGGCGAGCCGCCGCTGCACACGGTCCGACCGGTCGGCCAGCACCAGCGCCACGGAGGGGCCGCCCGAGTCGGCCACCGCGTCCTCCTCGGCCGTCCGCAGTCGTACGGCGACGACCTGCGCGAAGCCGACCAGCCAGGAGCGCCGGAAGGCGGCGGGATGCTCGTCGGGCGGCACCGGCGCACCGGCCAACCCGTGTGCGGCCTGCACCAGCAGCGAGGTGAAGAGCAGGTCGACCCGTTCCAGGTCGCTGGCGAAGCCGAAGAGGTGCATCGCGAAGCCGGTGCCACTGCGGCGTCGGACGCACCGGCAGCGGAGCGGGTCGGCGACGGCCGCGAGCAGGCCGGCCTTGTCCCGGGCGTACGGGGCGACGACCTCGACCACCCGGTCGCCGACCGGGTCGGTGGCCGGGTCGCGGGCGGCCAGCAGGGCACGGTCCACGCCGTAGCGGGCGATCAGTTCCGTCGCCTTGGCGGTGAAGGCGGCCGCCTCGGCCGGCGTGCAGGCGGAGTCCTCGGCCTGCGCGAGCAACTTGCGCACCTTGCTCAGCATCGCCTCGGACATGTCCACAGGACTACCACGTCCGGGTGCGGGCGCACGGGCGGCCCGGGCCTCTGATCAGTCCGTGCGGCTGCGCAGGGTGGCGATCGTCGAGCCGGCGAGGGTGAGCAGGCAGTCGGGCAGCAGCCCGTCGGCCGCCGCCGCACCGAACAGCGCCGCGCCGGTGTCGTCGTCGGCGTTCGCGTACGCGCTGACGAAGCGGGCCACCCACCGGGCGTCGTAGCCGGCCTCGTCGATGCCGGGGAAGTCCAGCGCGCACGGGCCCGGCGCGGTGACCTCCCCCACCATTGTCGCGGCGAGGCACCATGCCACCCCGTACGCGCCGGCGAGGCCCGAGCGGTCGACGACCGCGTCGAACGTGTCGGTGACGCCGGCGCCGTCCCCGGCGAGCGCGGAGCGGAGCACGGCGGCCGCGTCGTCGAACGTCTGCTGTGGCGATTCGGTCACCCACGGCACGGTAGGACCGCCGGTCAACACTGGAAAAGTGGTCACCCTCCGTGACCAAGTGGGTGGACCTGCGGATTGAGCGGCCTCCGTGAACCTGCCGCCGTCACCGGCACGCTAATCTGCGCAGCGGACCTTCGCCGGAGGAAGGACGACCATGTTCATGACACGCGCCTCGCGGGCAGCCACCCTGGCCGCCTGCGCGACGTTCCTGCTCGCCACCAGCGCCTGCGGGACCGACGAGCCCGAAAAGGCCACCAACACCCAGGTGCGCCTCTACGGCACCGACGGCAACATGCTCAACTCGTACGCCGCGGACCTCAAGGAGCGCGCCAACCTGGTCGACGGTATGAAGGGCACCACCCCGTTGACGCCATTGCCGGAGAGCTTCAAGGAGCGGCTACGGTCCGTCGATCCGACGCTGACCGACTACGTGTACGCCGCCGAGGCGTACGACGCGGTGGCCATCAGCGCGATCGCCGCTCAGCTCGCCGGCACCACGGACCCGGCCGCCATCGCCAAGCAGATCGTCGGGGTCACCAACGGCGGTGAGCGCTGCGAGACGGCGGCGAGCTGCCTGGGGCTGGCTCGCGCCGGCAAGGACGTGGAGTACCGGAGCGTCTCGCTGACCCGGGCGGGCTTCACCGACGCCGGTGAGCCGGCCACGGCCAGCTACGCCACCCTGCACTTCGACGGGCAGCAGCTCAACGACGGCAAGACCGAGTTCGTCGGTGCCGGAAGCGAGTCGACCGCGAGCAGCAAGAAGCCGCCGAAGCCGAAGAAGCAGAACGGCGACAAGGCTCCCGGCAGCGGTGCCCCGCTCGTCCTGGGTGGCCTGCTGCCGAAGACGGGCGACCTGGCCCTCGCCAACCCGCCGCTGGCCGCCGGTGCCGCGCTGGCGTTGCGGGAGGTCAACGCCGCCGGTGGTGTGCTCGGCGAGCCGGTGGTCTGGATCGACGGTGACGAAGCCGGCAGCCCCACGGTCGCCAAGGCCACCGTTGCCAGCCACGTCGAGGCAGGCGTGCACGTCATCATCGGCGCCGGCGCGTCGGGCATCTCCCGAGAGGTGCTGCCCGACGTGGTGAAGGCCGGGCGGGTTCTCTTCTCCCCGTCGAACACCGACGCCAGCCTGACCGAGCTGGACGACAACGGCCTGTACTTCCGCACCGCGCCGCCGGACAGCCTGCAGGGCCGGGCGCTGGCCGACGTGATCCTCCGGGACGGCCCGCGGAAGATCGCGCTCGTGGCGCGCGACGACTCGTACGGCAAGGGCCTCCAGGAGACGGTGCGGGCCGAGCTGGAGCAGGCCGGGATCTCCTCGGACCGGGTGAGGCTGCTGACCTACACCCCGCCTGAGGACCCAGAGACCCCGGTCGACTTCGGCGGTGGCGCCCGGGACATCAAGGAGTTCGGGGCCGACGCCGTACTGATCATCGGCTTCAACGAGTCGGCCGGGGTGATCCGTGGGCTGGCCGACGTGGGCGTGCAGTTCCGGCAGTGACCACCGGGAAGTGAACGGCGACGGCCGCACCGGTTGCCCGGTGCGGCCGTCGCCGTTTCCCGGGTCAGCGGGAGCGTCGCCGGTCGAGGAACTCGGTCATCCGCCGGTGCTTCTCCTCGTCCTCGAAGAGCACCGCCTGGCTGATCAGGTCGACGTGGGGATGGGCGGCGGCGGGCGCGTCCACCGCCAGCTTGGTCAGCCGCAGCGCCAGCGCGGAACCCTTGGCCATCTCGTCCAGCAGCCCGTGCGCGGTGGGCAGGAGCTCCGCCGGCTCGGCCACCACCCGGTTGACCAGACCGATCCGCAGCGCCTCCGCCGCGTCCACCCGCCGCCCGGTGAACAGCAGCTCCTTCGCCCGCGCCTCGCCGATCAGCGCCGGCAGGCGGTGGGTCGCACCGGCACCGGCCAGGATGCCCAGCCGCACCTCCGGCTGACCGAACACCGCGCGGTCCGTGCACACCCGCAGATCGCAGGCGTACGCCAGCTCGGCGCCCCCGCCCAGCGCCGGCCCGTCGACGGCCGCCACCGTCGGCATCGGGAGTGCCCGGATCCGGGCGAAGGCCGCCGAGTTGATGGCGGCCAGGGCGTCCAGCCGGCCGCGCGCACGCAGCTGCCCGATGTCCGCCCCACCGGCGAAGATGCCCTCGGTGCCGCCGGTGAGCAGCAGCAGGCGGGGTCGGGCCTCCAGCTCGGCACACACCTCGTGCAACGCGTCGATCAGGTCGGCGTCGATGGCGTTGCGCTTCTCCGGCCGGTCCAGGGTGACGACCAACCGGTCCGGACCCTCCTCGACCCGCAGCCCGCTCACCGGCCACCCCCGCCGGGCAGTCCGGCCAGGTCGGCCGCGCCGGCCCGTTTCCCGTCCACCCATCGGTAGAAGCCCTGCCCGGACTTCCGGCCCAGCCGCCCGGCCGCCACCATCGCCTCCAGCAGCGGCGGCGGCGCGAACCGGTCCCCGTACGCGGCCTGGAGGGTGCGGGCGATGTCCAGCCGCACGTCCAGCCCGACCAGGTCGGTCAACTCCAGCGGACCGACCGGGTGCCGGTAGCCGAGCACCATCGCCTTGTCGATGTCGGCCGGGTCGGCCACCCCGTCGGCGACCATCCGGATCGCCTCCAGGCCGAGGGTCACGCCGAGCCGGGAGGTGGCGAAGCCGGGCATGTCGCGTACGACGACCGGGTCCTTGCCCAACCGGCCGGCGAGGGCGACGGCCGCCGCGGTGGTCTCCTCCGCGGTGGCCGGGCCGACCACGACCTCCAGCAGGGCCATCGCCCACACCGGATTGAAGAAGTGCAGCCCGAGGAAGCGCTCCGGCCGGGCCAGCCCTTCGGCCAGCTCACCGATCGGGATGCTGGAGGTGTTGCTGCCCAGCAGGGCGGGGCGCAGGGCCTCGGCGTCGCGGAGGACCGCGCGCTTGAGGTCGAGCCGCTCCGGTACGGCCTCGATGGCGACGGCGGGCTCCGGGGCGACCTCGGTGAGGGCGGCGCGCAGCGTCACCCGGGCCCGGTTCGCGGCGGCCTCGTCGGCGGTGAGCTTCCCCCGCCCGACCGCGCGGTCCCACAGCTCGCCGAGGCGCGTGAGGGCGGCGGCCCCCCGCTCCCGGTCCACCTCGACCAGTTCCACGGCGTGGCCGGCGCCCGCCGCCACGTACGCGATGCCCAGCCCCATCGTGCCGGCTCCGACCACGACACAGCGCTCGCGCCGCTCGCTCATGACGCCTCCCCGGTCCTCTGGGCGGCGCCACGGGGATCACCCGCGCCCCTCCGCCCGCTCGTGCCGCCACGCTCGGCGCGCCGACGCTCGCTCCACTCGGTCATGTGGGGACCCTATGCAGCGGCGGACCGGGCGGCATGCGTGGGGGCGGACCGGATCGGGTACAACGCCGATCAACCGAGGGAAGGACGAGTCGACATGAGCCAGGCACCGGAGACGGCGCACAGCACGGACACGGTGGAGACCGTGGAGACCCGGGGTGACGAGCGCGTGGAGCTGCTGCGCGCCGACACCAACAACGACGGTCAGACCGACGTCTGGGTGGTCGACACGGACGGCGACGGCAAGGCCGACCTCTTCCAGTTCGACACCAACCACGACGGCAAGGTCGACGTCACGATGGTCGACCTCGACGAGGACGGCACCCCCGACGCCGTGGTCGACGGCGACGGCGGTCTGCCCCCGCAGCAACTCCCCCCGACCGTCCAGGTCTGAGGTGTGAGGAAGGGCCCCCGCTCAACGCCTCGTGCAGAGCAGGGGGCCCTTCTTGACGCCCGAAGCGTGCGCGGTCGGCTCAGCCGCGCAGCCGCAGGGTCGCCAGGTAGTACGGGGCGTCCTGGTCGTCCACGTCGGTCAGTCGCCAGGGACTACCGTGCACCAGCTCGGCCAGCTCCTCCGGCGAGCAGACCAGGTAGTCGAACCACTCGGTGCCGAGTTCCCGGTAGCGCAGCCGGAGGCGGAGCTGCCCGCCGAGGCGGCCCCGGCGGCGGTTGCGCTCGTGGTAGCCGGTGTGCACCGGGTCCCGGGTCCCGTACGGGTCGGTGCCGTGCGCGATGACCTGGGCGCCGGGCCGGGCCAGCGCGGCGAGCGCGCTCAGGAAGCCCGGCGCCCGCTCCCGGCCCTCGATCAGGCCGAGGTTGTTGCCGAGCAGCAGGAAGGTGTCGTACCGACGGCCCTCGGCGGCATGGTCATCGACGGTGCCCAGGACCAGGTCGCGTACGCCCCGACGCTGGCACACGCCGAGCGCGCCGGGCGAGGTGTCCAGCCCGGTCACCGGTACGCCGCGTTCCTGGAGCAGCAGGGCGATCCGCCCCGCGCCGACGCCCACGTCCAGCGTGGCCCCGCGTACGCGGTCCACCGCCCGGTGGTCGTGCGGTTGCCAGTCCGCCGGCCCGTCCAGGTAGTGCGCGGCCGGCGCACCGTTGATCAGGCCGTCGTCGCGCTCGATGACCTCGATGACCGGCCGGGGCAGGCGCCCGCCGGCCAGTGGCCGTGGCCCGATGCCGGTGGCCACGGCGAGCGCGTCCCGCAGCAGTTCACCGAAGACGTCACCGACTCGTGGTTGCCCCGTCACGGGGTAAACGCTATCGCTACGCCCATCGGGCCGCAGCCGCCGTATCCTTGCCGCGTGACGACGCTGGACCGCCTGTCGGCGGAGAAGTACATCCTGCTCACGACCTTCCGCAAGGACGGTCGTGCGGTGCCGACCCCGGTGTGGGCGGTACGCGACGGCGACGCGCTGGCGGTCTGGACGGTGTCCGACTCCGGCAAGGTGAAGCGGATCCGGCGCAGCGGGGACGTCACCGTCGCGCCGTGCGACGTCCGGGGCCGACCGCACGGCGTGGCCGTCCCGGCGCACGCCACCCTGTACGACGCTTCCGACACCCGCCGGGTGCGTGACCTGCTGAAGAAGAAGTACCGACTGCTGGGGCGGCTGAGCCTGCTCGGCAGCCGGCTGCGCCGGGGCGAGAGCGGCACTGTCGGCATCCGGATCACCGTGCCGGAGTGACCGGTCTCGGGGATCCGAGGTCCGGTCACGCCGAAGGGCGGCGGACCCTCGGTCCACCGCCCTTCGCGTAGCTCGCCCGGTTGGCTCCCGGTCGGTCAGTCTCCCTGGCGCTGCTGGGGGATCTGCCCCTGCAGCAGGGCCCTGACCTCCGACTCCCGGTACCGACGGTGTCCGCCGAGGGTGCGGATGGCGCTGAGCTTGCCAGCCTTGGCCCACCGGGTCACCGTCTTCGGGTCGACACGGAACATCGACGCCACCTCGGCCGGCGTGAGTAGCGGCTCTGGTTCGTGCGTTCGCGATGCCATCGGTCACTCCTCCACATGTATAGACATCGGCCGGGGTCCCGCCGGCCGACGCGTCTCCCATGGTCCGGCTAGTCCCCGATGTCCGACATGGGCCGAACGGCCGAACGTCCCTAGACGGACGGATGAACCATGCCCGAATTATGCGACTTTTACACGGCAGAAAGTACCTTATTCGGACTCATGATCACGGTTCGTGATGCGTCGACTACGAGGCGAACTCGCTTTGGGAGCGCTCTCTGGGTGATTTGCCTTAGTTGCACCGCTCCAGCAGCTGCACGGCCCGCCACCGGGCCACGAGCTTGTCGTACGCCGCCGACGCGTCCTCGGCCTCGCCGCGCGACAAGCCGGCGAGGCCGGTCGCGACCAGCTCCGGCGAATCGTCCGCGGCCAGCGTCTCGTCGGAGAGCAGGTCCACCAGGCCGCCGTAGTCCAGCTCCACCACCGAGCGCGGATGGAACTCCTCCAGCCACCGGGCCGCCTCTTCGACCGCCTCGGTGATCGGAGCCTCGCCGACCGACTTGCGCAGCACCGACAGTGCCCGCGACGAGCGGCGGCGGGCCTTGGAGATCTCCGTGCGGTAGCGCAGCGCCCGACGGTCGGGCCGGGTGACGTGGTGCCGCTCCTCGGCGTCGAAGAGCACGAACCACCGCAGGGGTACGCCCCAGGTGGCGATCTGCTCGTGCACGCGGGGTACGCCGTGCTCCAGCACCCGCGCGCCGCTGCGCCAGTCCTCCACCACGGCCTTGGCCTGGCCGGCGAGCACCGGCGGGACGAAGGCGTCGGCCAGCACGGGCGGCACCCCGTCGCGCGCGTTCAGCGCCGCCTCCGCCACCCGGATGCGCAGGTTCCACGGGCAGACCAGCAGGGTGTCGTCGGCCTCCAGGACGTACGCCTCGTCCGGCAGGTCGGGCAGCCGCGTCCAGCCGGCGCCGAGTGCGGCGATCACCGACGTCCGCTGCCGGCCCGGCCCCTCACCGGGGGCCACGGCCCGGCCCTGTTCGACATAGCGCCGCCAGTACGACTGGCGGTCCCGGTCGAAGGCGGTCAGCGGCTCGTACACCCGCAGATACGAAGCGAAAAGCGACGGCACGGCGCGATCCTCCCACGAATTGGAACCGGCCCGTCACCGGCGCCGCGGTCGCGCGTCCCGCGATCCCCAGCCAGGACGGCCGGGGCCGCCCTCGGCGGCACGGTCACGCCCGCCGTGGGTCGGCCGGACGACATCGGCCGATACTAGGCTCAGCGACACCGGCACCATCCCGCCGGCATCCACAGGTCCGCGTCCCACAAGGAAGCAACCCCGCACCCCACACCAGGAGCGAGTCATGGGCGTTTTCGCCAGCACCGTCGACCAGGAATCGAGCGGTCACGAACAGGTCGTGTTCTGCCAGGACAAGCAGACCGGCCTGAAGGCGATCATCGGCATCTACTCCACCGCGCTCGGCCCCGCGCTCGGCGGCACCCGGTTCTACCCGTACGCGGACGAGGACGCCGCCCTCGCCGACGTGCTCAACCTGTCGCGCGGCATGGCGTACAAGAACGCCCTGGCCGGCCTGGACCTCGGTGGAGGCAAGGCGGTCATCTGGGGCGACCCCGAGCAGATCAAGAGCGAAGCGCTGCTCCGCGCGTACGGGCGCTTCGTGGAGTCGCTCGGCGGGCGCTACTACACCGCCTGCGACGTCGGCACCTACGTCGCCGACATGGACGTGGTCGCCCGGGAGACGCGGTACGTCACCGGGCGCAGCGTGGAGCACGGCGGCGCCGGTGACTCCTCCATCCTCACCGCCTGGGGTGTCTTCCAGGGCATGCGCGCCGCCGCCGAGCACGCCTGGGGCGCGCCGACGTTGCACGGCAAGAGGGTCGGCGTGGCCGGCCTGGGCAAGGTCGGCAAGTACCTGGTCGCCCACCTGCTGGACGACGGCGCCGAGGTGGTCGCGACCGACGTCAACCCGAAGGCCCTGGAGTGGGCTCGCGCCACCCACCCGCAGGTCGCGCTCGTCGACGACGCCTCCGCGCTCGTGGCCGCCGACATCGACGTGTACGCGCCCTGCGCGCTGGGCGGCGCCCTCGACGACGACACGGTGTCGACGCTGCGCGCGAAGGTCGTCGCCGGCGCGGCGAACAACCAACTGGCGCACCCGGGCATCGAGAAGATCCTCGCGGACCGGGGCATCCTGTACGCCCCCGACTACGTCGTGAACGCCGGTGGCGTGATCCAGGTGGCCGACGAGATCGAGGGCTTCAACTTCGACCGGGCCAAGCTGCGCGCCACGAAGATCTTCGACACCACCCGGGAGATCCTCCGCCTGGCCGACGCCGAGGGCGTCCCGCCGGCGGTGGCGGCCGACCGGCTCGCGGAGCGGCGGATGGCCGACATCGGCCGGCTGCGCACGATCCACCTGCGGTGAGTGTCACCGGGGGCGGAGCGGCCGTTTCCGCCCCCGGGCCCACCTCCGGGTAGGGCACACCGTTAAGCTGGACATGAGACCAGTTTGATGGCGTTTGTCCGGTGTCACGGCCGCTCCCGGCTTCACCCCTTACCGGGTACAATTTGTGACGGCCGGATCACCGCGACGCGCGGAGCCGGTCGACGGTAACCCGAGGTGCCGAACGGCGGCATCCCCATGTACCGTAAGAGCCACGAGAGATGCCTGACGTCATCGGGGCCCGCCTTCGGGCTGCCCCGCATTCTGTGCGAGGGGGTCGAGCCATGGGGCGCGGCCGTGCTAAGGCCAAGCAGACGAAGGTGGCCCGGGAGTTGAAGTACCACTCCCCGAACACCGACCTCACCGCCTTGCAGCGCGAACTGGCGGGTGCTGGTAAGTCTGAGCACAACTTCGACGACGACTACAAAGAGTATGTCGACGACGATGATGAGGATCACGCGGACGAGGACCCGGATCACTGGGTCCGCCCAACTCGTTGACCTCCCGTCGCAGCTGAGCACGCGGTAGCACCGCGTGCTCACGCGTGTGCCCGTCGGGAGCGGCAGCAGACCGACGATCGGGGACCTTGCCGTGCCGGACATCCCTCCGGCTCCACGGTAGGTCCCTGATCCCGGCCACCCTCAGCGTGGTCGGTTGTTCCAGTTGTAGAACGTCGGGATGTTCTCGAAGTGGTTCCAGGCGCAGACCGCGCTCGCGCCGTCGCCGCCCGCCACCTCGGCCCGCAGTCTTCGCGCGGCCTCGGCCTCGTACAGCAGCGCGGTCAGGCCCGACGCGGCGTCCCGCACCCGGTCGGCGACCTCGTCCGGTGTGGCTCCCGCCCCGCGCTCAGGCTGCCGGTGACTCGTGGTCTCGGGCATGCTCCAACACTCCCTCCAGTAGGCGGATCTTGCTGTTGCGGCAGTGCTCGGTCTCCGTACCGTCGAAACGCCCCAACTCGAAGTAACGGTTGGCGGCGTGGCCCCCACCACAGAAGCCGAAGTAGGAACAGCTCGACCGGCACGCTTCCACACCGGCGAGGAATTCGCCGACCCACGGGGTGCGCTCCGCGCCCCGCAGGATCTGCCCCAGCGGGGCGGTCAGCACGTTGCCGCTGCTGAAGTCGCCGTAGCGGGCATCGGTGAATCCGGCCAACTCCGGCGAGAGCACGGTCACCGAACCGTCATGCCCGACCGTCGGGATCGGGTCCAGCTGACGGGGCAGCAGACCGTCCGCCGTGCCGTCCAGCACCGCCGCCGCGTACCGCAGGGACCACTCGACCTCCCGCAGGTGGATCGACGGCGCCCGGCGCCACGCGGCCACCAGCTCCGCCCAGAAGGCCGTCACCGTCGCCGCGTCCCAGGTGTTGTCGCGCGTGTTGACGCCCTCGGTCTCCTCGATGTTGACGCCGAGCACGTCGCAGCCCAGGTCGAGGAAGTACTCGTACAGCTCCGTGGCCAGGCCGGGCTCCGGCCGGGCCACCACCGCGAGCGCCGAGAAGGGCAGCCCGTGCCGGCGCAGCGCCGCGACGCCGCGGACGATCCGGTCGTACGCCGGCCGGCCGGCCCGGGTGACGCGGTCGCCGTTGCGCTCCCGGGGCCCGTCCACGCTCACGCTCACGCGCATCCCGTGCTCGACGAAGAACGCGCACCACTCGTCGTCGATCAACGTGGCGTTGGTCTGGACGTGGTGCTCCACCTCCGGCGCGAACGGCGCGAGCAGGGCGGCCAGGTGCTCCCGGCCGACGGCGAGCGGCTCCCCGCCGTGCCACACCACCGAGAACCGTCCCGCCCCCGCCCACGGGTTGACCGAGGCGGCGACCGCCTCCGCCACCGCCACCTCCATCCGCCGGTCGGACGCCCGGAACGGCAGATAGCAGTACGCGCAGTCGAGGTTGCAGAGGGTCGTCGGCTGCATCACGACGTACGACGGAACCGCGGCCAGGCCGCGCATCCCGCTGGTCGAACGTCCCCGGGCAGCCATCGCCCTCCTACCGTCGCCTGAAGGTCCGCCGGCAACCGAAGCTGCACGGCGGGGTTGAGGGTGCCCTTCAGGCTAGGCGGCGATGGCCACTCGGGTGAACCCCTGATCAAGTGCCCGGACGATCACCGGAGCGTGATCATCCCCGGGTGTGCTGCCCGATCATCTGCACGTTCCCGGAACCCTCGATGATCTCGCCGGCCTGCCACGCCTCGACGCCGCGGCCGGTGAGCGTGGCCAGCGCGCGGTCGGCGTCCTCGGACGAGACGATGGCGAACATGCCGACGCCCATGTTGAAGGTCGCCTCCATCTCCGGGTCCTCGATCCGGCCCTTGGACTGGATCAGGTCGAAGATCGGCTGCGGCTTCCAGGTGGAACGGTTGACCACCGCGTCGACGTGCTCCGGCAGGACCCGCACCAGGTTGCCGGGGATGCCGCCGCCGGTCACGTGGGCCAGCGCCCGCACCTCGGCCTCGGCGATCAGCTTCAGGCAGTCCTGTGCGTAGATCTTCGTCGGGGTCAGCAGCTCCTCACCGAGCGTCCGCTGCCGGCCGAAGTCGTCGATCACGACGTCGAGCCGCATCCGGCCCGCGCCGAGCAGCACGTGCCGGACCAGCGAGTATCCGTTGGAGTGCAGACCCGACGAGCGCATCGCGATCACCACGTCGCCCACCTCGACCCGCTCCGGGCTGAGGATGTCGCTCTCCTCCACCACGCCGACGCCGGTCGCGGAGACGTCGTACTCGTCCGGGCGCAGCACACCGGGGTGCTCGGCGGTCTCGCCGCCCAGCAGGGCGCAACCCGCGTACCGGCAGCCGTCGGCGATGCCGGCGCCGATCTCGGCGACCTTGTCCGGCACGACCTCCCCGGTGGCGATGTAGTCCAGCAGGAACAGCGGCTCCGCACCGCAGGCGACCAGGTCGTCGACGACCATGGCGACCAGGTCGATGCCGACCGTGTCGTGGATGTCCATCTGCTGCGCGATCACCAGCTTGGTGCCCACGCCGTCGGTGGAGGAGGCCAGGATCGGGTTCTTGTACTTCTTCGTGTCCAGCCGGAACAGGCCGGCGAAGCCACCCAGGTCACCCATCACCTCGGGCCGCCGGGTCTGCTTCACCTTCGACTTGAGCAGCTCCACCGCGCGGTCGCCCGCCTCGATCGACACGCCGGCGTCCGCGTAGGAGACCGAGCGTTTGCGGGCCGGGCGGCCGGTGCCGGCCGTCCACGGCTGGCGGTCGCCGCCGGCGCCGGTCGGGCTGCTTCCTGCGCCGCTGCGCTCGGACACGTGCGTCACGGTTCTCCCCTTTGTGGTTCTGGCGCCGACGGCGGTGGCCGGCGGCGCCCGTGGTGCTACGGGCGGTGGGTGGTGCCGCCGCCCGGAGTGGCGACGAGCGAAGGGTTCTGCTGCTCCGACGGGGCCGCGGCGACCCGCCGGCCGACACCTTCGAGCACGTGCTTGCCGATCAGGTTCCCCGACGGCAGGTCGATCGGGTACTCGCCGTCGAAACAGGCCCGGCACAGCCGCGTCTTCGGCTGCTCGGTGGCGGCGATCAGGCCGGGAAGGGAGACGTACCCCAGGGTGTCGGCGCCGATCGAACGCCGGATGCCGTCGTTGTCCAGCCCGTTGGCCAGCAACTCGGCCCGAGTGGCGAAGTCGATGCCGTAGAAGCACGGCCAGTTGACCGGCGGCGAGGAGATGCGGACGTGCACCTCCAGCGCGCCTGCCTCGCGCAGCATCCGCACGATCGCCCGCTGGGTGTTGCCGCGCACGATCGAGTCGTCGACCACGACCAGCCGCTTGCCGCGGACGTTCTCCCGCAGCGGGTTCAGCTTGAGCCGGATGCCGAGCTGACGCAGCGTCTGTGACGGCTGGATGAAGGTGCGGCCCACGTACGGGTTCTTCATCAGGCCCTGGCCGTAGGTGATGCCGGACTCCTCGGCGTACCCGATGGCGGCCGGGGTGCCCGACTCCGGCACCGGGATCACCAGGTCGGCCTCGACCGGGTGCTCCTTGGCGAGCTGGCGGCCGATCTGCACCCGGGCGGAGTGCACGTTGCGCCCGGCGATGGTGGCGTCCGGGCGCGCGATGTAGACGTACTCGAAGAGGCAGCCCTTCGGCTCCGGCGCGGCGAACCGCGTGGAGCGCAGGCCGTCCTCGTCGATGGCGATCAGCTCGCCCGGCTCCACCTCGCGGACCACGCTCGCGCCGACGATGTCCAGCGCGGCGGTCTCGCTGGCGACCACCCAGCCCCGCTCCAGCCGGCCCAGCACCAGCGGGCGCACGCCGTGCGGGTCGCGGGCGGCGTAGAGCGTCGTCTCGTCCATGAACACGAAGCTGAACGCGCCCCGCAGCTGCGGGAGCACCTCCAGCGCCGCGGCCTCCACCGACAGGTCCGGCCGGCTGGCCAGCAGCATGGTGACCAACGAGGTGTCGTTGGTCGCGCCGTCGGCGAGCAGGCCCCGCTCGGCGACCTCCTTCTGGAGGTCGGTGGTGTTGACCAGATTGCCGTTGTGGGCCAGCGCGATCGTGGTGCCGGAGGTGGTGGACCGGATGGTCGGCTGGGCGTTCTCCCAGGTCGATCCGCCGGTGGTGGAGTAGCGGGCGTGCCCGATCGCCACGTGCCCGCGCAGGCTGGCCAGGGTCGGCTCGTCGAAGACCTGGGCGACCAGGCCGAGATCCTTGTAGACCACCACCCCGGAGCCGTCGCTGACCGCGATGCCGGCCGCCTCCTGGCCCCGGTGCTGCAACGCGTACAGCCCGAAGTAGGTCAGATTGGCAACCTCTTCACCCGGCGCCCAGACGCCGAAGACGCCGCAGGCGTCCTGGGGACCGGGTCGTTGGGGATCAAGGTCGTGGCTCAGCCGGCCATCGCCTCGGGGCACCTGCCGCTCCCTCATGCTGGTCTGGACCGGCCTGGCGGAGTCACGGGGGCGGATCCGCACGGCAGCCGGGACCACTGTCGTCGCCTGACAGTGTACGCGAACCAGCGTCAATACAGAAAGTCACGCTATCGCTGCAATCCGTCACCCATCGATGAACGTCCGCCCAGCTCCAGAGGCAGGTACGCGGAGAGATCCGCCCGGTTCCCACTCACCCGTACGCGACCCTCGGTGACGGCTTCCGCCCAGTCGAGGCGTCCGGCGGCCAGCCTCAACCAGGTCTCCGGATCCGTCTCGACCACGTTCGGCGGGGTCCCACGGGTGTGTCGGGGACCCGGAACGCACTGAACTGCACCGTAAGGTGGGACACGCACCTCCACCGATCGGCCGGGGGCGCGCTCCGCGAGGGCGGTCAACAAGGCACGTACCGCATCGCGGAACACCGGCCGTTCGGGTGTACGCCCCTCATCGAGCGCTGACAACGCCGCCGCGACCGCGGCGGACTTAACGTGCGGAGAGGACACGACGGGACGATACGACCTGCGCGCAGCGCGGCGCACGCTGGCCCTGGGTCGCGCTGATCCGGTCAGACAAGGCATAGTTGCCGACGGCGTATTCGTACCGTGATGATCCCCGGCCCGGCGCCCGCCGGCCGCCAGGGGGACCAAGTCCGGAAGGCGGTGGACGTGTCAACACACCGACGTGCCTGGAAGCAGCGGGCGGGTGTGGTCGTGGCGCTGGTCTTCGGCGCCCTGCTCACCGTCCCCGCCACCCCGGCAGTAGCGGCTCCCGGCATCACAAACGTCTCGGCGTCCCCGAGTTCGGTCGAGGCGGGTAAGACGACCACCGTGCGGTTCACCCTCAACTTCACGGTTGAGGGGGTGCCCGCAGACGTCACCGTCAGCTCGAACAACCCGAAGCTCAGCTGCGTCGACGGCTGCAACAGAAGCAGGGTCGACAAGAGCGACACGTACGAGGCCCAGTTCCGTCTGGCTGACGATGCAGCGAGCGGCTCTGCGGTCATCACGGTCAAGGCTGTCGATTCGACCGGACCGAAGCAGGAGCAGCAGGCTTCGACGACCGTGACTCTCGTCGGCAAGCCCGCCGCGCCGCCGCCTCCGACGCAGGGGACGCAGACGGTCCGCTCGGTCTCCGGCAAGGTCGTCAACCAGGACGGCGCGGCCGTGCCGAACGCCTATGTCGCCCTCAAGGATTCCGCCGGCCGGCAGCTGGACACGATCAGCGACGGCAGCGGAAACTTCCGGTTCACCGGCACCAGCGACAAGCCGATCGCTCCCGGCCGCATCGACATCGGCGCGAGTTTCGACAACGCCACCGTGACGAAGAACTTCAACGCGTCCGCCGGCCAGTCGATCACCGGCCAGCGCCTCACGCTCGCCCTCAAGACCGAGGCGAGCCCGAGCCCGACCCCTTCGGTGAGCGAGTCGGCCCTGCCGGCCGAGGAGTTGACCGAGGAGCCGACCGACGAGGCGACGGACACTCCCGCCGCCGCGCCGGCCGCCGCCGAGGACGACTCCGGCGGGATGGGGTCTCTGCTGATCATCCTGCTGGGCGGCCTGCTCGTCGCCGCCGGTGTCGGCACCATCGTGCTGCTCTGGATGCGGCGCCGGGAGAACGGCGACGACGACGCCCCGGCGGGTGCCGCTGCCGCCGCGGCCCGGTCCAGGCGGGCCTCCCACCAGTCGTAGTCCTCCCGGGCGTACGCG
>NZ_JBFAMU010000059.1:0-18732 GCF_040656655.1 Micromonospora sp. NPDC049799 | reverse complement strand
CCCCGCCCTCGAGCGCCCGGGGCGCACCCCTCGGCCGCGTAGCACCGCGCGCGGCCGATTCCGCCGTCGTCCGCGCCCGCGACGAGTGTCGTCGCCGAGGCGCCTTTCGGAATCGGACCGAGGGGTTCACCATGCTCGCCTTTTCACCACTGCACGACGCCGTCGGCGCCGCGGGCGCCGCGCTCTCCTGGCTCACCGCCCTGTTGGAACCAGTGGCCGGTGGCACGGCCACCGCCGCGTCGATCGTCGTCCTCACCGTGGCCGTGCGGTTGCTCATCGCGCCGCTCACCGTCGCGCAGGCCCGTGGGGAGCGGCGCCGCGCGGCGCTCGCCCCCCGGGTCACCGAGCTCCGGCGGCGGTACGCGGACGACCCGGCCCGCTTCCAGTCCGAACTGTTCGCCCTCTACCGCTCCGCCGGTGCGAACCCGGTGGCCGGCTGTCTTCCACTGCTGGTGCAGGCGCCGGTCCTGCTGGTGTTGTACCGGCTCTTCAGCACCGCGGACGGCGGCACGGGGCTGCTCGACGAGCGACTGGCCGGGGTGGCGCTGGGTCATCACCTCGCCGACGGGCTGAGCGTCCCGGTGGTGGCGCTGTTCGGAGTGCTGCTGTCGGTGCTGCTGGCCCTGGCCTGGTGGACGTCGCGGCGGATGCGGCACGCGGCGTCCGCGACCGGGACGGTGGCCGGTACGCCGATCGAGGGGCCGGGTGCGGCCACCCTCGGCCGGGTGCTGCCCCTGCTGCCGTACGTGACCGTGCTGGTCGCGCTGGTGCTGCCGCTGGCGGCGGTGATCTACCTGGTCACCACCACGGCCTGGTCGGCGCTGGAGCAGGTGGTGCTGCGCCGCCCGCTGGTGACTCCCGGCGATGCCGCGTCACATCGACGTTGACAACTGCGTGGACGACACGTACAACTCGTGAGAGAGCGCTCTCTCGACCCGTCCCCGCAGAGAGGCACGTCCATGCGACCTGCACCGGCGGCATCGGCCGCCCTGCCCGCCCGACGCCGGCTTCCGCTGGCGCTCGCCCTGCTCACCGTCACCACCACCGCCCTGGCCGGGGTCACCGCGACCGCTGACGCCGCCGTACCGGCGCCGGCGCCGGGCTGGAGTCTCGTGTGGAGCGACGACTTCACCGGCGCGGCCGGCACGCTGCCGTCCGCGGCCAACTGGATCATCGACACCGGCACCAGCTACCCGGGTGGCCCGCCCAACTGGGGCACGGGTGAGATCCAGACGTACACCGCCAGCACGGCCAACGTCAGCCACGACGGCGGCGGCAACCTGCGGATCACGCCGCTGCGCGACGGCTCGGGCCGGTGGACGTCCGCCCGGATCGAGACCGTCCGCAGCAACTTCAAGCCGGCGGCCGGCGGTGTGCTGGCGATCGAGGGCCGGATCCGGATGCCCGACGTCACCGGCGCCCAGGCGTCCGGCTACTGGCCGGCCTTCTGGGCACTGGGCTCGCCGTACCGGGGCAACTACCAGAACTGGCCGGGCATCGGCGAGTTCGACGTGATGGAGAACGTCAACGGGATCAACTCGGTCTGGGGGGTGCTGCACTGCGGCGTCGCCCCCGGCGGTCCGTGCGACGAGTTCAACGGCATCGGCGCGTCCCGGGCCTGCCCCGGCAGCACCTGCCAGTCGGCGTTCCACACCTACCGCTTCGAGTGGGACGCCTCGGTCAGCCCCCAGCAACTGCGGTGGTACGTCGACGGGCAGCTCTACCACACGGTGAGCCAGTCCCGGGTCGGTGAGCCGTACTGGTCGCAGATGACCAACCACGCCGGCTACTTCCTCCTGCTCAACGTGGCCATGGGCGGAGCGTTCCCGAACGGGGTGGCCGGCGGCGCCACGCCCACGGCGGCGACCGTGCCGGGTCGGTCGATGCTTGTCGACTACGTCGCCGTCTACAACCGGGGCGGCGGCACCAACCCACCGCCGACGACCCCGCCGCCGACCACCCCGCCGCCGGGCGGCGTGCGGGACGCGTACGCGACGATCCAGGCCGAGTCGTTCAACGCCCAGAACGGGGTGCTGGTCGAGGCGTGCACCGAGGGTGGGCAGAACATCGGCGCGTTGCGCAACGGGGACTGGGTGCGCTTCGACAACGTCGAGTTCGGCGCGACGCCGCCGCGGGACTTCGTCGCCCGGGTGGCCTCGGGTGCGGCCGCCGGCGTGAGTGGCCTGGTGGAGGTACGGCTGGACAGCCCCACCAGCCCGCCGATCGGCAGCTTCGCCATCGCCAACACCGGTGGCTGGCAGAGCTGGCGGTCGGTGCCCGGCAACGTCGCGGGTCCCACCGGCCGCCGGACGGTCTACCTGACCTTCTCCAGTGGCCAGCCGAACGACTTCGTCAACGTCAACTGGTTCAGCTTCCGCCGCTGAGCCCTCCGGTGGCACCCGGGCGTCGTCGCCGGCGGCCGGGTGCCACTCGCGGCATCCTCTGGACATGAACAGTTAACAGTCTTAATAATAAACGCCTGACTGACGGTCGTGAATGTCTGGGAGGCGTCGTGAGACGGTCGAGATCTGTCGTACTGGCCCTGGTCACCGCGTTGGCGGCGGCGGTGGGGGCGGTCTGGGTGGCGCTGCCGGCGTTCGCGGCCGGGGTGACCGCCACCTTCGTGAAGACGTCGGACTGGGGCTCGGGGTGGGAGGGGAAGTACACGATCACCAACGGCGGCTCGACCACCGTCAACGGCTGGAGCCTGGCGTTCGACTTGCCCGCCGGCACCACGATGGGGACGTACTGGGACGCGCTGCTGACCTCGTCCGGGCAGCGACACACCTTCACCAACCGGTCCTGGAACGGCACGATCGCCCCGGGCGCCTCGGTCTCCTTCGGCTTCCTCGCCAGCGGGTCGGGCTCCCCGACCAACTGTCAGCTCAACGGGGCGTCCTGTGGTGGGGGCACCACCCCGACCACCCCGCCGCCCACCACGGCACCGCCGACGGCCCCACCCCCCACCACGCCTCCGCCCACCACCCCGCCGCCCACCACCCCGCCGCCGACCACCGGCCTGCCGAAGCACATCCTCACCGGCTACTGGCACAACTTCGACAACCCCGCCGTCGAACTGCGACTGCGGGACACCCCGGCCGAGTACGACGTGGTCGCCGTGGCGTTCGCCGAGGCCACCGCCACCCCGGGCGCGGTCACCTTCGCCGTCGACCCCGGGCTGTCCACCGCCCTCGGCGGCTACTCCGACGCGGACTTCTCCGCCGACGTCCGCACTCTCCAGAGCCGGGGCAAGAAGGTCATCATCTCGGTCGGCGGGGAGACCGGCCGGGTCGCCGTCAACGACGCGGCGTCCGCGCGGGCCTTCAGCGACTCGGTGTACGCGCTGATCCAGCGGTACGGGTTCGACGGCGTCGACATCGACCTGGAGAACGGCCTGAACCCGACGTACATGGCGCAGGCCCTGCGCGCGTTGCGGGCGAACGTCGGCTCCAACCTGATCATCGCCATGGCCCCGCAGACCATCGACATGCAGAATCCGGCCGGCAGCTACTTCAAGCTGGCCCTCGACATCCGGGACATCCTCACCGTCGTCAACACCCAGTTCTACAACTCCGGTGCGATGCTCGGCTGCGACCAGAACGCCGCGTACGCCCAGGGGACGGTGAACTTCATCGTCGCGCTGGCCTGCATCCAGTTGGAGGCGGGGCTGCGCCCCGACCAGGTCGGGCTCGGCCTGCCGGCCGGACCCGGGGCGGCCGGCGGCGGCATCGTCGCGCCCAGCGTGGTCAACGCCGCCCTGGACTGCCTGACCCGGGGCACCAACTGCGGCAGCTTCCGGCCGCCGCGCACCTACCCCGGCCTCCGTGGCGCGATGACCTGGTCGGTGAACTGGGACATCAGCAACGGCAACGGGTTCGCGCGTACCGTCGGGCCGCACCTGGACACCCTGCCCTGACCCGGCGTCGGGCCGCGTACCCCTCGCCGGGTGCGCGGCCCGTCAGCGGCCGGCGGACACCGTCTCGCGGTCGCGCCGCGCCCGGCGACGCCGCACCTTCTTGACCGCCCAGCTGACGATCATGAACCCGAAGATCGCGAAGATCGCGTAGTTGAACCAGCTGCTGTAGCGGTCCACGTCCTTCCAGCGGGAGCCGAGCGCGTAACCCAGACCGACGATCACCGTGTTCCACACGCCGCTGCCCAGCGTGGTGAAGAGGACGAACTCACCCATCGGCATCCGGTTCGCCCCGGCCGGGACGGAGACCAGGCTGCGGACCACCGGCACCAGCCGGCCGAAGAGCACCGCCCAGCGGCCGTGTCGTTCGAACCAGCGGTCCGCCTTCTCCAGGTCGTCGGTGTCCACCAGCGGCAGCCGGTCCAGCCACCGCTTCAACCGGTCCTCACCCAGGCCGGCGCCGAGCCAGTAGAGCAGCAGTGCCCCACCCACCGAGCCGGCCGTCGCGGCGAGCACGATCAGCACCACGTTGAACCGGCCCGCCGAGGACAGGTAGCCCGCCATAGCCAGCACGATCTCGCTGGGAATGGGCGGAACGACGTTCTCCAGGGCGACCAGCAACGCCACACCGAGCGCACCCATCGCGTCGATGACGTCGGCCACCCAGCCGGTCAGCCCGCTGAACTGGGAGGGGTCCACGTCCTGCGCGACTGCCATGGTTGTCCTTCCGCGGGCGGCCGGGGGATCGGACAGTGGTACCCGGGCCCTGGCCACTTACACCGCCGCGTGGTGACGGCCATGCGCGGTGAACGTCACCTGCCGGCGACCGTACCGCCGCTCGCGTTTGCCGGACGCGGCGATTGGAGACATCTGGCAGGCATGGGTGACAGGTGGTACTCCGAGGCCGTCGTCTACTGCCTCGACATCGACACGTTCGCGGACTCCGACGGCGACGGGGTGGGTGACATCCGTGGTCTCATCGGCCGGCTGGACTACCTGGCCCGGCTGGGGGTGACGTGCCTCTGGCTGCACCCGATCCACCCCTCGCCCAACCGGGACGACGGGTACGACGCGACGGACTTCTACAACGTCGACCCGCGCTTCGGGACGCTGGGAGACTTCGCCGAGCTGCTGCACCAGGCCCAGAACCGGGGCATCCGGGTGATCATCGACCTGGTCGTCAACCACACGTCCGACCAGCACCCCTGGTTCCAGTCCGCCCGCTCGTCGCCCGACTCGGAGTACCGGGACTGGTACGTCTGGTCCGACCACGAGCCGGACGACCGCTACCAGGGCATGGTCTTCCCCGGGGAACAGCACGAGACGTGGACGTACGACCGCACCGCCAAGTCGTGGTTCTACCACCGGTTCTACAAGTTCCAGCCGGACCTGAACATGGCCAACCCGGCGGTCCGCGCCGAGGTCAAGAAGATCATGTCGTTCTGGCTCCAGCTCGGCGTCTCCGGTTTCCGGATGGACGCGGTGCCGTTCATCATCGAGCAGACCGAGCCGGGCAACCCCAACTCGCCGAAGGACTTCGAGTTCCTCACCGAGCTGCGCCAGCACGTGCAGTGGCGCCGGGGCGACGCCGTCCTGCTCGCCGAGGCGAACGTCGAGCCGGACCAGCTGCCGACCTTCTTCGGCGACAGCGGCGGCTCGGCCAACCGGGTGCACATGCTCTTCGACTTCATGCTCAATGGGCGGCTGATGCTGGCCCTGGCCCGGCAGGACCCGGAGCCGGTCATCGAGGCGCTGCGGGACACCCCGGCCCTGCCCGAGGGCGGGCAGTGGGCCACCTTCCTGCGCAACCACGACGAGATCGACCTGTCCCGGCTCACCGCCGAGCAGCGCAACCAGGTGTACGCGCAGTTCGGCCCCGACGAGGACATGCGCATCTACGACCGGGGCATCCGGCGCCGGCTCGCCCCGATGCTCGGCAACGACCGGCGGCGCATCGAGCTGGCGTACGCCCTCCAGTTCTCGCTGCGCGGCACCCCGGTGCTGCGCTACGGCGAGGAGATCGGGATGGGCGAGGACCTGTCGCTGCCCGGCCGGGAGGCGATCCGTACCCCGATGCAGTGGTCGTTCCAGCCGAACGCCGGCTTCTCCACGGCCGACCCGGAGAAACTGGTCCGCCCGGTCATCGACAAGGGTGACTTCAGCTACGAGAAGGTCAACGTCACCGCCCAGCGGCGCGACCCGAAGTCGCTGCTCGCCTGGTTCGAGCGCATGATCCGTACGCTCCGCGAGGCCCCGGAGGTGGGCTCCGGCTCCACCACGCACATCGACGTGCCCATGCCCCCGGGCGTGCTGGCGCACCGTGCCGACGGGCCGACCGGGACGATGGTCTTCGTGCACAACCTCGGCACCGACGACGTCGAGGTGGACCTGAGCAGCCTGGAGTCCGAGGCGGACTTCCCGATCGACGTGCTCGGCGACCGGAACTACGACGACATCGGCAAGTTCGACCGGGTCAGGGTGTCCGGGTACGGCTACCGCTGGATCCGCCTCTGCCGGGGTCCCGCCTGCTGACGATCGATGGCGGCCGGTGCGTGGGTTAGGGTGTGGCGATCCAGCCCAAGTTACCGGGAGGTAGGCATGTCGGAGGAGCAGCGGGTCGCCATCGTCACCGGGGCCGCGCGGGGCATCGGGGCGGCCACCGCCCGGCGGCTGGCCGCCGACGGCCTGGCCGTGGCCGTGGTCGACATCGAGGAGTCGGCGACCAAGGAGACCGTGGACGCGATCGCCGCCGCCGGCGGCCGGGCGCTCGGCGTGGGCGCCGACGTGTCCGACCGGACCCAGGTGGAGGCCGCCGTGGAGCGGGTCGCGGCCGAGCTGGGCGGCCCGACCGTACTGGTCAACAACGCCGGGGTCCTCCGGGACAACCTGCTGTTCAAGATGACCGACGGCGACTGGGACACGGTCATGGGCGTGCACCTGCGCGGCGCGTTCCTGTTCAGCCAGGCCGCCCAGAAGCACATGGTCGAGCGGAAGTGGGGCCGGATCGTCAACCTCTCCAGCACCTCGGCGCTGGGCAACCGGGGCCAGGCCAACTACTCCGCCGCGAAGGCCGGCCTGCAGGGCTTCACCAAGACCCTCGCCATCGAGCTGGGCCCGTTCGGGGTGACCGTCAACGCGGTCGCACCGGGCTTCATCGTCACCGACATGACCGCCGCCACCGCCGCCCGGATGAAGGTGGACTTCGAGGCGCTCCAGCAGCACGCCGCCGCCGAGATCCCGGTCCGGCGACCCGGCCGTCCCGAGGACGTCGCCCACACCATCTCGTTCCTCACCAGCGAGGGCGCGTCCTTCGTCTCCGGCCAGGTCATCTACGTGGCCGGCGGCCCGAAGGACTGACCGCACCCCGCGCCGCACTCTGCGGGTGGCCGCTCTTTTCCGGAAAGAGTGGCCATTCCGCGTCCCGAGGCCACTCTTTCCGGGAAAGAGCGGGAAGGCCGCTCTGGGTTCAGGCGGAGGCGCCGCGAGTGCGGCGGAGCCAGAGGAGGCCGAGGATGGGCAGGACGAGCGGGATGTAGCCGTACCCGCTGCCGAAGCCGGACCACACCGTCTCGTCGGGGAAGAGGTCCGGGTAGAGCAGGCTGAGGAGCCCGACGCCGACCACGCCGACCAGCTCCACAGTGCAGCAGGCCAGCGCGACGCGCCGACCGGCGGCGCCCGCGCGGGCCAGGCCCACCGCCGCCACGACGTAGATCAGCGCCGCCAGCGCCGAGAGGGTGTACGCGACGGGCGCCTCGTCGAACCTCGTCGCGATCTGGAGGCCGGCGCGGGAGGTCGCGGCGATGGCGAACAGGATGTAGACCGCGATCAGCAGCCGCCCCGGGCCGGCGTTGGTGCGCTTCCGCTCGGGTGCGCGTACCTGCTCAGCCACCGAGCACCTCCCAGGTCTGCTGAAGGCGTACCACGACCACCGGTGTCACCAGGCAGACCGCGCAGACGATCGCGGAACCCCAGCGGGTGGGTTCCATCCGGGCCAGCACCCAGGCCAGCGGCGGCAGGCAGACCAGCGTCACGAGGTACCCGAAGAACGCCCCCGGCTCGCCGGGTCGCTCCCCGCCGCCGAGGGCGACCAGGGCCAGCACCGCGAGGCCGAGCAGGGCCAGCTCCAACGCCATCAGCCCGGCGAACTGCACCCGGTCGGGCGCGCGGTGCCGCAGCGTCGCCACCAGCGCCCAGGCCGCGACGAGGAGCGACAGCACGATCGAGAGGGTCGCCAGGAGCCCGTCCACCGGGGAGCCGGCCGCTGCCGCGCTGGTCATCGACGCCGTCCGGCGCTCGCTTCGGTCACCGGCACACTCTACTAATCCGCGTAGTACACCCCGCCATCGCCGGTCCGCGCGTCGCCCGGCTCCGGTCGGCGTACGGAGTCCGCCAGGACCGGTGGTGTCCCGGGCGGGCGGCCGGAGGGCCGGATAGCGTGACCCGAGGGGCCGCGGACCGGTCCCGTGAGGCGACGACGGGTGGGGGTTCCACGTGGTGCGGTTCGGGCTGTTCGGTACCGGGCACTGGGCGATGGAGACGCACGGCGCGGGGCTGGACGCGCATCCCGGGGCCGAACTGGTCGGCGTCTGGGGGCGGGACCGGGCGAAGGCGGAGGTGCTGGCGGACCGGTACGGCGTGTCGGCGTACGACGAGGTCGACGCCCTGATCGACGCATGCGACGCCGTCGCGGTGGCCCTCCCGCCGGACGTGCAGGCCGACATCGCGGCCCGAGCGGCCACCGCCGGGCGGCACCTGCTGCTGGACAAGCCCCTGGCCCTGACCGTCGCCGACGCCGACCGCGTGGTCGCCGCGGCGGGCGCCGCCGGGGTCGCCTCGGTGGTCTTCTTCACCCAGCGCTTCCACGCCAACGTGACCGCCTTCCTCGCGGCCACCGCCGCGGCCGGCGGGTGGCAGCACGCCCGCGCGACGTTCTTCGCCTCGATCTACCAGCCGGGCAACCCGTACGGCGGTTCGACGTGGCGCCGGGAGCACGGCGCCCTGTGGGACATCGGCCCCCACGCGCTCTCGATGATCCTGCCGGTGCTGGGCCGGGTGACCCGGGTCGCCGCGATGGACGGCCCGAGCGGAATCGTCCACCTGCTGCTCACCCACGACGGGGGCGCCACCAGCAGCGCCTCGCTGACCCTGGACGCCCCGGTCGAGGCGGTCACCCGGGACTTCACGTTCTACGGGGAGAACGGGATCGAGACCGTACCGGCGGGGGAGGGCGCGGCGGCCGACGCCTTCCGGGTCGCGATCGACCAACTGCTGGAGGAGATCGCGTCGGGTACCCGGGACCACCGCTGCGACGTGCGCTTCGGCCGCGAGGTGGTCGCCGTTCTCGCCGCCGCCGAACAGTCCCGCGTCGCGTCCCGCACCATCGAGGTCCCCGCCGCCTGAAATCCGGTCGACCGCGGTGGGCGGGGGAGTTAGGGTCACGGGCATGTTCGCGTACGCACTGATCGAGGCGGTCGGCACGCCGGCCTGCCTCGGGCCGCTGTTGCAGGCCCGTCCGCGAGTCCGGCGTCCGGCCCTGGCCGGCGTGACCCGCGGCTGATCCTCGTCCGCGCGGCACCGTCACCGCGTCGCAGCCCAGGGCCGTCCGAGTCCCCGATCAATCGGACAGGCCTCTGATCCACCGTGCCCGCCGCTCCAGACGCTCGAACGCGTAGGGCTGCCGCACGTCCCGAGGGCGGCCCGCATGCGTCGAGCCGCCCTCGGGACGGCGACGCCGCCATGCGGCCGGCGCGGGCTGGTGCACCGGAGCCGCCTGTCCGTTCCGTCGCCGTACGGCGACAGACAGGACGACGCCCCGTGGCAACCCGCCGTACCCGTACCGAACGCGACCGGTCCCGTCGCGTGCTGTCCCAGAACTTCCTCGCCGACCCGGCCGCGATCGCACGGCTGGTCCGGGCGGCCCGTCCCGATCCGGACACGCTCCTGCTGGAGGTCGGCGCCGGCCGGGGCCAGCTCACCCGGGCACTGGCCGCCCGGTGCCGGCACCTGGTCGCGTACGAGGTGGACCCCTCCGCCGCGGCGGAGCTGGCCCGGGTCTGCGCGATTGTGCCGAACGCGACGCACCGGCAGGCGGACTTCCTGACTGCCGTACCGCCGGCGGAGCCGTTCGACGTGGTGGGCAACATCCCGTGGTCGCTCACGTCCGCCGTGGTCCGCTGGTGCCTGGTGGCGCCGGGGCTGCGCGCGGCGACCCTGCTCACCCAGGCCGAGTACGCGCGACGGCGCAGCGGCGACTACGGCCGGTGGACCCGGCTGACCGTGTCGACCTGGCCGGAGTTCGGTTGGCGGCTGGTCGGGCGGGTGCCCCGGACCGCGTTCCGCCCGGTGCCCCGCGTGGACGCCGGCATCCTGCGCGTCGAGCGGCGGCCGGAGGCCCTGCTGTCCCCGGCGACGCTGCCCGCGTACCGGAGGATGGTGGAGCTGGGCTTCGACGGCGCCGGCGGGTCGCTCGCGGCGTCGTTGGGTCGGCGGTACCCGGGGGCCCGGGTGGCCGCGGCCCTGCGCGCGGCCCGGCTCGACGCGGCGACGCCGGTCGGCCACGTCTGGCCGGAGCAGTGGCTGGTGCTGTTCCGGCTGCTGCACGCCCGCTGACGCTCAGGCGAGGGTGTTCAGCGCCTCGTTCAGCTCGCCCGACGAGTCGAACTCCTCGGCCGGTAGCGCCTTCAGCATCTGCAACATCTCCGTGCTGGCCCCGTTCTCCTGGCCCCACCGCACCAGGTCCTCCCGCGAGACCGGGTAGTCGAGCCCGGCCAGGTACTCCTGCAACTGCACCCCCGTGACGGTCATGCCGGTCGGCTACCCGCTGCGCCGGCCGGCATGCCGCCGTCGAGCCCGGTTTGCCGTGCGACACGCCGGGTAGCCGCCCGCCATGCAGGTTCAGCGGCTCGGCGCGCCGAGCGACTTCGACCCGTTGCTGGAGCGTGTCCGGGACGCCCGGATCGTGATGATCGGTGAGGCGTCACACGGCAGCCACGACTACTACCGGCTGCGCGAGCAGCTCACCCGCCGGCTGATCGCCGAGTGCGGCTTCTCGTTCGTCGCCGTGGAGGGGGACTGGCCGGACTGCGACCGGCTGCACCGCTCGGTCGTCGCCGCGCCCGGTGGCGCCACCGAGCCGCAGACCGCCCTGGAGCGCTTCGAACGCTGGCCGACCTGGATGTGGGCGAATGCCGAGGTGGCCCGCTTCAGCCGCTGGTTGCGGGCGTGGAACCTCGACCGGCCCGAGTCGGCCCGCGCCGGCTTCCACGGCCTGGACGTCTACAGCCTGTGGGAGTCGATGCAGGCCATCTTCGACTACCTCGGCGAGGAGGACCCGGCGTCGCTGGAGGCCGCGCAGGACGCGTACCGCTGCTTCGAGCCGTACGGCAAGCGGGTGGAGGAGTACGGCATGGCGAGCCGGTTCGTCTCGTCCCGCTGCGAGGAGGAGGTGGTGCGGCTGCTGGCGCGTACCCGTGAACACGCGGTGGCGGACGGCCCGGACGCCTTCTCGGCCTGGCAGAACGCGGAGGTGGTGGCCGGCGCGGAGCGCTACTACCGCGCGATGATCGGCGGCGGCCCGGAGTCGTGGAACATCCGGGACATCCACATGGCCGACACCCTGGACCGGCTGCTGGAGCGCTACGGCCCGGACGCCCGGGGCATCGTCTGGGCGCACAACACGCACGTGGGGGACGCCCGGGCCACCGACATGGCCGCCGACGGCATGCTCAACATCGGGCAGTTGGCCCGCGAGCGGCACGGCGCCGACCAGGTCGTCCTGGTCGGCTTCGGGAGTCATCGGGGCACGGTCGTCGCGGCGCGACGCTGGGGCTCGCCCGCCGAGGTGATGACGGTGCCACCCGCCAAGGAGGGATCGGTGGAGCACCGGCTGCACGAGCTGATGCCGGAGCGGGCCGTCCTGGTGTTCGGCGGCACCGACCAGCCGGGCTGGGCCACCGACAGGCTGGACCACCGCGCGGTCGGGGTGGTGTACGACCCGTCCTTCGAGTCGTGGGGCAACTACGTGCCGACCCGTCTGGGCGAGCGGTACGACGCGTTCATCTGGTGTGACGAGGCGACCGCCGTGCACCCCCTGCCCGCGCTGTCGGCGCCCGGGGAGATGGAGACGTACCCGGCCGGCGTGTGAGCCGACGGAATCGACGAAGGGCCCCCGCCGACGGCGGGGGCCCTTCCCGGTGTCTCAGACGTGGGTGGGTGACTTCTCGTCGAGGTGGGCGCGCAGGCTCTCACCCTCGATGTCGACGTTGGGCAGCGCCCGGTCCAGCCAGCGCGGCAGCCACCACGCCCGCTTGCCGAGCAGGGACATCACCGCCGGCACGATGGTCATCCGGACCACGAAGGCGTCGATGGCGACACCCACCGCGAGCGCGAAGCCCATCGACTTGATCACCGGGTCGTCCAGGAAGACGAAGCCACCGAAGACCGAGATCATGATCAGCGCGGCGGCGGTGACCACCCGGGCACCGTGCCCCATCCCGTTGATGGTGGCCTGCTGCGCGGTGTCGCCGTGCACGAAGTCCTCCCGCATCCGGGAGACGAGGAAGACCTCGTAGTCCATGGCGAGACCGAACAGGATGCCGATCAGCAGGATCGGCAGGAAGCTGATCAGCGGCCCGGGGGTGTCCAGCCCGACCAGGTCGGCCAGGTTGCCCTGCTGGAACACGGCCACGGTGATGCCGAAGGTGGCCGCGACGGTGAGCAGGAAGCCCAGCGCGGCCTTGACCGGCACCAGCAGCGACCGGAACACCAGCATCAGCAGCAGCACCGACAGGCCCACCACCAGCAGCAGGTAGACCGGGAGCGCGTCGGAGAGCTTCTCCGACACGTCGATACCGATCGCGGTGACACCGGTGAGCAGCACGTCGGCGCCCTGGATGCCGCCGACGGCCTCCCGGACGTCGTTGACCAGGGTCTCGGTGGCCTCGTCGGTCGGGCCGGTCTTCGGCACCACGCCGAGCAGCGCGGTCTTCCCGTCCGGGCTGAGCTGGGGCGGCGCCACCGCGAGGACGTTCTCGGTGCGCTGCACCAGCGCGGTCACCTGCGGGACGGCACTGGCGGTCGCCTGCGGCGTGTCACCCGCGACCACCACCGCGAGCCGGCCGGTGAAGCCGGGCCCGAAGCCCTCACTGATCAGGTCGTTGGACTCCCGCGCGGGTGAGCCGACCGGCGCGGTGCCCGCGTCCGGCAGGGCCAGCCGCATGTCCGGGGTGGGCAGCGCGAGCAGGCCCAGCCCGAGCAGCCCGACCAGGATGACCGGGAGCCGGAAGCGGGTGACCGCGCGTGCCCAGCGGAAACCGAAGCCGGAGCGGTCCTCGGCCGGGGCGGCCCCGGCGACCGGCGCGTCCACCGTGGCGGCGCGGTCGGTCACCGTGCGCCGCAGCTTGCGCGGCAGCGCCCGGGCACCGATGAAGCCGAGCAGCGCCGGCAGGAGGGTGACCGCCACCAGAACCGCCACGGTGACCGTGCCGGCGGCGGCCAGACCCATCACCGTGAGGAACGGGATGTCGACCACGGCGAGACCGGCCAGCGCGATGACCACGGTGGCGCCGGCGAAGACCACGGCCGAGCCGGCGGTGCCGACCGCGCGGCCGACCGCCTCGTCCGCCGGCAGGCCGTCGAGCAGGTTCTGTCGGTAGCGCGAGGTGATGAAGAGCGAGTAGTCGATGCCGACCGCCAGGCCGAGCATCAGCGCGAGGATCGGCGCGGTGCTGGTCAGCTCCACCACGCCGCTGAGCGCGAACAGGCCGGCCATGCCGACGCCGACGCCGATCAGCGCGTTGAGCATGGTCATCCCGGCCGCCACCAGCGAGCCGAACGTGACCACCAGGACGACCAGGGCCACCGCGACGCCGAGAGCCTCGGTCGAGCCGACCTCCGGCTCGGTGTTGAGCACCTCGCCGCCCGGGGCGACCTGCCAGCCCTGCGCCTCGGCCCGCGCGCCGACCTTCTCGTACGCGGCGCGCTGCTCGTCGGTCACCTCGTCGGCTCCCGCGGCGAACTGGACCTGCACCAGCGCGTACCGGCCGTCGGGTGAGACCGCGCCCACCTGGAACGGGTCGACGGCGCCGACCACGCCGGGCAGCGTCGCCGCCTCCTGGGTCAGTTCCCGCACCACCGCCTGGCCGGCCGGTGCGCCGAGCTGGCCGGCCTCCGGCGCCTTGACCGCGATGGTGCCGGTCGCGCCGCTCGCCGCCGGGAACTGCTCGGCGAGCAGGTCCTGGGCGCGCTGCGACTCGGTGCCGGGCATCGTGAAGTTGCTCGCCGTGGGGCCGCGCAGCGTCGCGGCGGCCAGACCAAGCCCGACGAGTACGACGAGCCAGATCACCGCCACGAGTCGCCGTCGGCGCAGCGAGCCCCGGCCGAGCCGGTAGAGCAGGGTCGCCATGAGTTCCTTGTCCTCCGTGTGGGTGGGTGGGACGGGCGTCGTGGATGGGGTGGTCGGGGTGCCGGGTCAGCCGGCCGGTTCCAGACCGCGCGTGACGAGTGCCAGCAGCGCTGGGCGGAGCACCTCGTCGGCGATGTCGAGGAATTCCCCGCACGCCTCGGAGATGCCGGCGAGCAGGACGAGGGCGGCGATCCGGGCCGAGGGGCGCTCCGGGTGACCGGCGAGCGCGTCGATCAGCCGCTCCGAGATGCGCTGGAGGTGCGCGAAGGCGGGGTGTTCGAGCAGCTCCGGCAGTTCGCCGCGGAGCACGGCGATCTCCCGCCGGAACCGGACGGCGAGGTCGACGAAGCCCTCGGCGGCGACCCGCTGCGCCTCCGCCGGGTCGGTGGCCCGGTCGATCCGGTCGCCGAGGTCCTGGAACACCGCGATGGCGGGGGCCATCAGCTCGGTGAGGATGGCCTCCTTGTTGGCGAAGTGGTACAGCACCGCCGCCTTGGAACAGCCGACCTCGCGGGCGATGTCCTGTAGGGACGTGCCCCGGTAGCCGGTCGCCGCGAATCGTCGCGCCGCCGCCGTCAGGATCTCGTCGTGCGTCTCGGGTACCGCCCGCGCCATCACCGGTCCACCTCCACCGACCAGCATGCCTGACCGATCGGTCAGCAGCTGACCGATCGGTCAGACGGATCGCGTGGTCTTCCCCACAGGTGGTGCGGGTTCACCGGGAGAACAGGGTCAGTCGGTGGTGCCGGTCCAGTCGGCGAGCCAGGGGCCGTCCCAGGTCAGGGTGCCGGCCCGCAGGTCGGCCACCAGCGCGCGCACCCACTCCAGCTCGGCGCGCAGCACGGTGAGCCGGTACTCGTCCTCCACGAGGAAGAGCCGCGGCAGGTCGATCGCCGCCAGCACCGCCTCCCGCTCGCGCAGCCGGGCGGCCAGCAACTCGGCCCGCCGGTCGAGCTGCCGGGCGGCCTCGGCCGGCGGCAGGATGGGCAGGAAGGAGAGCGCGGCGGGGAACTCCGGGAACTCCCGCGCGGGCGCGGCCAGCGCGTCGGCGAGCCAGGCGTCGAGCGTGCGGCGGCCGTCCGGCGTCAACTCGTAGACGGTGCGTTCCGGGCGGCGCTCGTCCCGTGCGGTGTGGCTGACCCGGACCAGTTCCTCGCGCCGCAGTCGCTCGACGGTCTGGTAGATGCTGTTGCGCTGCGCGACGTTGACCACGTCCAGCTTGTCGCGGTCCCGGATCAGCTGCTGCATCCGGTACGCGTGCATCGGTTCCTCGACCAGCAGGGCGAGCACCATCATCGCCAGCGGCGAGCGGCGCTGGGCCCGTGCGGTCATGTCCTCACCCTAGGCGACGGGATGGTTCAACATAGTCATTCTATGTATAGTCACATTATGACTAAGGCTCTCATCATCGGTGGTGGCATCGCCGGCCCGGTCGCCGCCATGGCGCTCCAACGGGCCGGCATCGAGGCGGTCGTCCACGAGGCGTACGCCCGGGACGCCGTCGGCGTCGGTGCGTTCCTCACGCTCTCCGTCAACGGGGTGGACGCCCTGCGCGCGATCGGGCTGGACGGTCTCGTCGCCGGGCTCGGGCACCCGACCCCCCGGATGGCCCTGCACGACCACCGGGGGCGGCCGCTGGCCGAGTTCGGCACCAGCGGCACCCGCACCCGCGGTTCCGGCAGCACCACCGTCCGGCGCTCCGACCTCTACCGGGCGCTGCGTGCGGAGGCGACCCGCCGGGGCGTACCGATCGTGCACGGAACCCGGATGGTGGACGCCGAACCGACCCCGACCGGGGTCCGTGCCCGATTCGCCGACGGCCGCACCGCCGAGGGTGACCTCCTGGTGGGTGCCGACGGGCTGCGGTCCCGAACCCGGCAGGTGATCGACCCGGCGGCCCCCGCGCCCCGCTACGTGCCGCTGCTCAACGCCGGTGGCTTCACGCGGGTGCCGGGGCTCGGCGGGACGCCCGGCCTGATGCACATGATCTTCGGGAGGCGCTGCTTCTTCTGCTGGATCCCGCTCGGTGGCGACGAGGTGTGGTGGTTCGCGAACCTGCCCCAGCGCACCGAGCTGACACCCGACCAGATCGCCGCGATCGGCGCCGACGAGTGGCGCGCCCGGCTGCGCGCCCTGGTCGCCGGGGACGGCGGCCCGGCTCTGCGGATCCTCGACGCCACCGACCGGATCGAGTACGGCTGGCCGACGTACGACCTGCCGTCCGTCCCGCGCTGGCACCGGGACCGGATGGTGGTCATCGGCGACGCGGCGCACACCGCCGCCCCCTCCTCGGGGCAGGGCGCCGCGATGGCCTTCGAGGACGCCGTACAGCTGGCCCGCTGCCTGCGTGACCTGCCCGACGCCGCCGAGGCGTTCGGCGCGTACGAGCGGCTGCGGCGGGACCGGGTGGAGCGGGTGGTGGCCCAGGGGAAGCGGACCAGCAACGTGAAGGTGGCCGGTCCGGTCGGCCGCGTGCTCCGGAACGTCACCATGCCGCTCTTCGCGCGCTGGGCGGCGAAGGACGACGGGAAGTCGTTCGCCTGGCTCTTCGACCACCACATCGACTGGGACGCCAGGGTCACCGCCTAGGCGTGCTCCCGGTCGTACGCGGCCCGGGCGGCGGCGATCCCGGCCCGGTGCCGCTCCGCCCAACTGGTCAGGGCGACCAGTGACTCGTACAGTTCCAGGGCCATCGGCGTGGCGGTGTACTCGACCTTCGGCGGGACGGTCGGGTACACCGTCCGGCGGAGCAGGCCGTCCCGCTCCAGGTTGCGCAGGGTCAGGGTGAGCATCCGCCGGCTGATCCCCTCCACGCACCGCTCCAGCGCGGTGAAGCGCACCGGGCCCTCGGAGGCGGCGACCAGGATGCCGATGCTCCACTTGCCGCCCACCCGGTCCAGCACCTCGCGGACCGTGCACGCCCGCGCCTGCCCCGGCGTGAAGGGCGCCTCGCCGGCCATACAACCGGCCCCGGCGCCGTCACCCACGGACACATCGGTGTTCCCCTGGGACATGAAAGTGCCTCCTTACGCTCTCGCCAATGGTCACAGAGGATGGCTTCGGTAACAAACCATGCACCTAGGAGGTTGTGGTCGTGTCGACCCGTACCGAAGCGTCCCGCTGGCCCGCCCTGCTGGTGCTCTGCGCCGGCAGCCTCATGATCATCCTGGACGGCAGTGTCGTCGCGATCGCGCTGCCGACGATCCGCGACGACCTCGGCTTCAGCGCCACCGGGCTGGCCTGGGTCGTCAACGCGTACCTGGTCGCCTTCGGCGGCCTGCTGCTCCTGGCCGGGCGCCTCGGGGACCTGCTGGGTCGCCGACGGGTGTTCCTCGCCGGCATCGCGCTGTTCACCCTCGCCTCGCTGGCCTGCGCGGTCGCCACCGGGCCGGCGCAACTCGTCACGGCCCGCTTCGTCCAGGGTGCCGGCGGCGCGCTCAGCCTGGCGGTGAGCCTCGGCATGATCGTCGCGCTGTTCCCCGAGCCGGCCGAGCGGGCCCGGGCGATCGCCGTCTACAGCTTCACCGGCGCCGCCGGCGCGTCGCTCGGCATGCTGGCCGGCGGCGTGCTCACCAGCCTGGCCGGATGGCCGGCGATCTTCCTCGTCAACCTGCCGATCGGGCTGGCGATCCTGCTCGGCGCGGTCCGCTGGACGCCGGCCGGACGTGGCCTCGGCCTGCGCGCCGGGCTGGACGTGCTCGGGGCGGCGCTGGCCACCGCCGGCCTGATGGCAACCGTCCTGGCGATCGTCGGGACCGGGGAGCACGGCTGGCTCTCCACCCGTACGCTCGGCTCCGCCCTGCTCGCCGCCGTGCTGCTCGTCGGCTTCGCCGTCCGGCAGCGGGCCGCCGCCACCCCGCTGCTCCCGCCGCGCGTGCTGCGCACGCCCGACCTGGTCGCCGCCAACGCCGTGCAGTTCCTCATGGTCGCGGCCTTCTTCGGGTTCCAGTTCCTCCTGGCGTTGGAGCTCCAGACGGTGCTCGGCCTGGACGCGGCGGCCACCGGGCTGGCCTTCCTGCCCACCCCGGTGATCATCGCGGCGGTGTCGCTCGGCCTCGCCGGACGGCTGATCGCCCGCTTCGGCGCGCGGGCGGTGCTGCTCGCCGGGCTCGGGCTCGCCGTGGTCGCCTTTCTGCTGCTGGTCCGGCTCCCCGCCGACGGCCGCTACCTCGCCGACGTGCTCCCGGCGGTACTGGTGTTCGGGATCGCGGGTGGGTTGTCGCTGCCGGCCGTCACCACGCTGGCGATGGCCGGCGCCGCACCCGTCGACGCCGGCCTGGCGTCCGGCCTGGTCAACACCACCCAGCAGATCGGCGGTGCGGTCGGGCTGGCCGGGCTCGCCACCCTCGCCGCGACCCGGACCGACGCCCGGCTCGGCGCCAGCTGGTCCGAGGTGACGGCGCTCGCCGCCGGCTAC
>NZ_JBFAMU010000058.1:0-19126 GCF_040656655.1 Micromonospora sp. NPDC049799 | reverse complement strand
CAAACCCTAAGGCCCGACCAGTCCGGGGTATAAACAATTGGCACTGGCTTATCAAGCACCCTGTTGAGTTCTCAAAGAACAACCACACACCATCCAGGACCCCGCATCAGCAGGACCCCGTCCGGGGCAACCTCTCTAACTTACCCGATCCGTTCCTCGCCGTCAAACTCGTGTCCGAGTTGATCAGCTTGGCTCGTTCCGGACCACGCCCGAACCGCACCGTCGAGCGGTGCTAGCTGCTGTCGTGGGAAACCGCAGACCGGCCGATGCCGCTTCGCGGCTATCCGCCCGGCTCCTGCCGGCCTCAGAACTCTACCCGGTCGGCTTCGCGATCGCAACCCCGTTGCCGGAGTCGCACGCACCGCCCGATCCTCAGTCTCGCTCGGCGTTCCCACCACGAGCCTGGCGCCCGCTCTCGGCCAGTTCATCCGGCCTCCCGCGTGCAGAGAGAAAGTTACGCGGATGGCCCACCGAAGGCAAATCAACGTTCGTCGCTGCGTTCCGTGTAGGGCCCACACAGGCCCCTGCGCGGGATCTCGGATCGAATCGGACCGGCCGCACGGGATCCGTAACCGTGCTGGGCATGTCAGAGTTGCTGGCATGGACGACCTGCCGCGCTCCCCGACGACGGTGCTCGCCGAGGATGCCCTGCTCGGACTGCTGCTTCCGATCTGGCAGCTGGTCATCGGGGCGCTCGTGCTCGTCGCCGTCCTGGCGTCGGTACGCCGGCTGGCCCGCCGGGGCCCATCGCGTATGACCACCGCGCTCCTGGTCACCGCGGCGGCCATCGCCGGCTTCGCGGTCGTGGGTGTCCTGCTTCAGGGCTGACCGGTCGGAGCCGGGACGGCCGGCTGGCGCAGCGGTCAGAGCCGGCGGTTCGCCAGGCTGGGCAGCTCAGCCCGGATCGTGTGCAGACGGTCCAGGTCGAGCTCCGCGATGGCCACGCCCGGACCGTCCGGCACCTGGGTGAGCACGGTCCCCCACGGGTCGACCACCATGCTGCGTCCGAAACAGGTCCGCGCCGGCTCGTGGTCACCGGTCTGACCGGCGGCGGCGACGAAGCACTGGTTCTCGATCGCCCGCGCGCGCAGCAGAACCTCCCAGTGGTCCCGGCCCGTGTGCATCATGAACGCCGCCGGGACCACGAGCAGCTGTGCGCCGCCTTCCGTGGCAAGCCGGCGGTACAGCTCCGGGAAACGCAGGTCGTAACAGATCGACAGCCCGACCCGGAGCCCCTCGACGTCGACCACCACCGGCTGGTCGCCGGGCGCCACCGTGGCCGACTCCAGGTAGGACACGCGACCGGGGATCTCCACGTCATACAGGTGGATCTTGCGGTAGCTGGCAGCGAGCGCGCCGGACCGGTCGAAGACCAGCGACGTGTTCCAGGTGTGCTCGGGATCCGGTCCGCGCTCGTGGATCGATCCGGCGATCACCCACACGCCCAGCCGCCGCGCGACGCCGGCGAAGAACTGGCCGACCTCGCCGTCGACCGTCTCCGGCTCGGGGAGCCGGGCGGCCGGGCCGAGGTAGTCCACGTACTCCGGGAGGACCGCGAGGTCCGCGCCGCCGGCGGCTGCGCGCTCCAGCAGGCCCTCCGCGGCCTCCAGATTGACCTTGCGGTCGTCCCGCGCGTTCAGCTGACAGACGGCGACCCGCATGGACCTCAGCGTACGGGCGGAGTGTCCCCGGCGACAGAGGTGCGACCGGCGCCACCGGCCGGTCGTCGCCGTCCCGCCGGTCGGCGGGCTCGACCCCTACGCGTCAGGCCGACTTCTCCTCGCGGTCCCGACGGGCACGGCGGCCCGTGAACTCGCGCGGCACGATGGTCGGGTTGACGTTCTCCAGGACCACCTCGCGGGTGATCAGCACACGGGCGGCGTCCGGGTTGCTCGGCACCTCGTACATCACGGAGAGCAGGACCTCTTCCATGATCGCGCGCAGGCCCCGGGCACCCGTCCCCCGCAGCATCGCCTGGTCGGCGATGGCATCCAGCGCCGACTCGTCGAACTCCAGCTCGACGCCGTCGAGCTCGAAGAGCCGCTGGTACTGCCGGACGAGGGCGTTGCGCGGCTCGGTGAGGATCCGTACCAGAGCCTGCCGGTCGAGGCTACGCACGCTGGTGATCACCGGGAGACGGCCAATGAACTCGGGGATGAGCCCGAACTTCAGCATGTCCTCCGGCATGACCTGGCCGAAGATGTCGTCGGTCGACCGCTCGGAGACCGCGCGCAGCCGGGCGCCGAAGCCGGTGCCGCCGTGGCCGGTGCGGGCCTCGATGATCTGGTCCAGACCGGCGAAGGCGCCGCCGCAGATGAACAGGACGTTGGTCGTGTCGATCTGGATGAACTCCTGGTGGGGGTGCTTGCGGCCCCCCTGCGGTGGCACGTTGGCCACCGTGCCCTCCAGCATCTTCAGCAACGCCTGCTGGACGCCCTCGCCGGAGACGTCCCGCGTGATCGACGGGTTCTCCGACTTGCGGGCGATCTTGTCGACCTCGTCGATGTAGATGATGCCGGTCTCGGCGCGCTTGATGTCGTAGTCCGCGGCCTGGATCAGCTTGAGGAGGATGTTCTCCACGTCCTCGCCCACATAGCCCGCCTCGGTCAACGCGGTGGCGTCCGCGATGGCGAACGGGACGTTGAGCATCCGGGCGAGGGTCTGCGCCAGGTGGGTCTTACCGCACCCGGTGGGACCCAGGAGGAGGATGTTGGACTTGGCCAGCTCGACGGCGTCACTGCCGGAGCCCGGCGCACTGGCCGACTCGGCCTGGATCCGCTTGTAGTGGTTGTAGACCGCCACGGCGAGCGCCTTCTTGGCCTGGTCCTGCCCCACGACGTAGGTGTCGAGGAACTGGCAGATCTCCATCGGCTTGGGAAGCTCTTCCCACTTCACCTCGCCGGACTCGGCCAGCTCCTCTTCGATGATCTCGTTGCAGAGATCGATGCACTCGTCGCAGATGTAGACCCCAGGGCCCGCGATGAGTTTCTTGACCTGCTTCTGCGACTTGCCACAGAAGGAGCACTTCAGTAGGTCGCCGCCGTCACCGATCCGTGCCACCTACGTTCTCCCTGCACTCATCGGCCGGAGCTCCGGCCCTGACCCGCGGACGCTGCGCTCCGTCCGTCTTCTCAATCCCGCCGACTCCGATCGGCGAAGCGGTACGGACCCGACGTTACCCGCTGGCGGAGGTTTCTCCGACCCCCAAAACGGGTGTGTCAGAGGTCGGCCGGGAACGAACCCGGCCGACCTCCGACCCGAGCAGCTCAGCTGGCGGCGTTGGCGGCCAGCAGACCCTTCTTGCGGCTGGTGAGGATCGTGTCCACCAGCCCGTACTCCTTGGACTCCTCGGCCGTCATGATCTTGTCACGGTCGATGTCCTTGCGTACCTTGTCGATCGGCTGGTTGCAGTGCCGCGAGAGCATCTCCTCCAGCTGGGTCCGCATCCGCAGGATCTCCCGGGCCTGGATCTCGATGTCCGAGCCCTGCCCGTAACCGCCCTCGGTGGCCGGCTGGTGGATGATGATCCGCGAGTTCGGCAGAGCCATCCGCTTGCCCGGCGTGCCCGCGGACAGCAGCACGGCGGCCGCGCTGGCCGCCTGGCCCAGGCAGACCGTCTGGATGTCCGGACGGACGTACTGCATGGTGTCGTAGATCGCCGTCATCGCGGTGAACGAACCGCCGGGCGAGTTGATGTACATGATGATGTCGCGGTCCGGGTCGGTGCCCTCGAGCGTCAGCAGCTGCGCCATCACGTCGTTTGCCGACGCGTCGTCGACCTGGACGCCGAGGAAGATGATCCGGTCCTCGAAGAGCTTGTTGTACGGGTTGGATTCCTTGACCCCGTACGACGTGCGCTCGACGAACGACGGAAGGACGTAGCGGTTGTGCACGGCCGCGAACTGGGGCGGCAGGCTCAGGTCGGTCATCGTCAGCTCCTCGCTCAGCTCAGGGTCCCGGCGCCATCCGGAACCTGCGCGGCCCCGATGATCACCTTGTCGATGAAGCCGTAGTCCATGGCCTCCTGGGCGGTGAACCAGCGGTCCCGGTCCGAGTCCGACTCGATCTGCGCCTGGCTCTGGCCGGTGTGGTGCGCGACCCGCTCCTGGAACATCCGCTTCGTGTAGAGCATCTGCTCCGCCTGGATCGCGATGTCCGAGGCGGTGCCGCCCAGACCACCGGACGGCTGGTGCATCATGATCCGGGCGTGCGGCAGGGCGTAGCGCTTACCCTTGGTGCCCGCGCACAGGAGCAGCTGGCCCATCGAGGCAGCCATGCCCATCGCCACGGTCGACACGTCGTTGTCGATGAACTGCATGGTGTCGTAGATCGCCATGCCGGAGTAGACCGAGCCACCCGGCGAGTTGATCCAGAGGTTGATGTCGCGGTCCGGGTCCTCCGCGGCGAGCAGCAGGAGCTGCGCGCAGATGCGGTTGGCGACCTGGTCGGTCACCTCGCTGCCCAGGAAGATGATCCGCTCCTTGAGCAACCGGTTGTAGACCGAGTCGTCGAGGTTGCCAATGGTGTCGCCACCTCGGGCCTCGATCGCCCGGAGCGGCTTCGCTGGGATGTGCATGTCGGTCATGGCAGCCCTTCGCTCTCCGTACCGTCTTCTCCGACACTAACCGCTTGATCGGGCGGCGCACTCCCGGTCGGGACACTGTTCGCTGACAGCGCAGCCCCGTACGGGGCGTACCCGCAAAGGGCTTCGGCCGCCGCCCCACCGCGAGGGAGGGACGGCGGCCGCGCCCGACGATCAGTGCTCGTGGTTGTGCTCGGCCTCGCTCTCGGCGCGCAGGGCGTCGAGAGTCACCTCGTTGCCGGCGGTGTCCTTGATCTTGATGCGCTCCATGACCGAGGCCAGCGCCTTGCCCCGCCGCACGTCGCCGAAGACGGCGCTCGCGGCGCCGGAGCGCACCAGCTGGTCGTAGTACTGCTGCGGAGCCATGCCGGCGCGCTGCGCCCGGTGCACGATCTCGTGACCGAACTCGTCGTCGGAGACCTGGACCTCCTCGGCGTCGGCGAGCGTGTCGAGCAGGAGCTGGATCTTGACGCCCTCGGTGGCCGCCTCGGCCAGTTCGGCGTCGATCTGCTCCTCGGTCTTCTCCTCGGCCGCCAGGTACTCCTCCAGGGAGGCGCCGATCCGCTCCAGCTGGTCGATCATGGCCGCCTTGCGGCTCTCGACCTCCTCGCGGACGACACCCTCCGGCGCCGGCACCTCGGCCGCGGCGACGAGCTGCTCCAGGGCCTTGTCCCGGGCGGCGTAGATCTGCTCGACCCGCTTGCCCCGGGCGACCCGCTCGCGCAGGTCGTCGCGCAGCTCCTCGATCGTGTCGAACTCGCTCGCCATCTGGGCGAACTCGTCGTTCAGCTCGGGCAGCTCCTTCTCCTTGACCGTGCGCACGGTCACCGCCACCTCGGCGTCCCGGCCGGCGAAGTCGCCGCCGACCAGCTGGGTGGTGAAGGTGGTGCTCTCACCGGCGGACAGGCCGACGACCGCCTCGTCCAGGCCCGGCAGGAGCTGCTTGCTGCCCACCTCGTGGGAGATGTTGCTCGCCGAACCGCCCGGCACGTCCTCGCCGTCGACGGTGGCGTTCAGGTCGATCTGCACGAAGTCGCCCTCGGCGGCGGCGCGCTCGACGGTCTTGAGGGTGGCGAACCGCTCGCGCAGGCTCTTCACCTGCTCGTCGATCTCGGTGTCGTCGATCTGGAGCTCGTCCACGGTCACCTCGACGGTGGCCGGGTCCGGCAGGGTGATCTCGGGCCGGACATCCACCTCGGCGGTGAAGTTGAGGGTGTCACCGTCGTTGAACTCGGTGATGTCGACCTCGGGACGACCCAGGGTCTTCAGGTCGTGCTCGCGGACCGCGGCGAGGATGTTCTGCGGGATGGCTTCCTGGATCGCCTCGTTGAGGACGGTGCCCCGGCCGACCCGCTGGTCGATCACGGCGGTCGGAACCTTGCCCCGGCGGAACCCGGGAACCTGCACCTGCGAACCGATCTCCCGGTACGCCTTCTTGAGGCTCGGCTCGAGCTCGACGAACGGCACCTCGATGGCGAGCCGCACGCGCGTCGGGCTCAGAGTCTCGACGGTGCTCTTCACAGGCGTACTCCTTGACGGATCTCGGTTTGATTCTGGGCGTTCGATCAGCCCATCGAGTGTAGGCGAGCCGGCGCAGCCTGCCGGCAGCGCCCGGGGGCCGCACGGGATCGGCGGCGCCCGGGGCGACCCGGCCGCGGACGGCAGTCGGGGTGGCGGGATTTGAACCCACGGCCCCTCGCTCCCAAAGCGAGTGCGCTACCAAGCTGCGCCACACCCCGTGGCGGGAAGCAGTCTATGCCGTCGTCGCACGTAGGAGGTGCCGGGGCGGCAGCCAACGCGCCGAACCACCCCAAAGCGGATGCGCGGGTCGTGTCGGGGGACGCGCCCGGGATACGAATGGGCGGGCGGCGGAGGCATTCGGTACGCTGTCGGCGCGCCTCGCACGTCGAGGCGAACGCGGGCGTAGCTCAATGGCAGAGCTTCAGTCTTCCAAACTGACGGTGCGGGTTCGATTCCCGTCGCCCGCTCCACCGCCTTCCGGCCCAGGCCGGGAGGCGTTTGTTCGTCCTGGCCCGGTCGGACCGGCTGCGCCGACTGATGCTCGGGATCTCGCCGGAGGCTGCCCGACCGAGGAGACCCCCGCCGCAGGCCAGCACTCCCATGGGTGGCCATGGTCCTGATCGCGCCGGTGTCTTCCTCGCCCGGAGTTTGGCGGCCACCTGTTGACCCGGCAGGGCCGCTTCCGCTTCGGTGTGCGGGACGGTCAGCGCCTGGAACGGGGGCATTGCGATGGCATCTCCTGCAACGCCAGCAGATTCGGTGCGGCCTCGGTCGGCGCGGGGATCGCGAACGGTCGCGGTGGTGAGCGTCGCGATCATCGTGGTGGTGGCGGCGGGCATGGCGGCATGGCACGTGGCAGCCCAGCGGAAAGGGTCGGTGCCGGCCGCGGACACGACCGTCGAGGGGGTGTTCGACGACCTGCCGCCTCAGTTGCGACCGCCAGCCCAGGTGGCGGACCTGCCGAGTGACCGGGGGGTGGGCCGAGGTGCTCTTATGTACCACCTGGGGACCGCTGCGGGCGGTCTCGACCCCGACACCCGTCCGTTCACCCAGAACGACGTCTACCTCGTGACCCGGTCGGGAGAGCACTTCCGTGCCGGGCGCACGCCTGCGGCAACCGGGCCCTTGAACCTGTCACTGTCCTCTGACGGGCGCTGGCTGGCCGCCAAGCGCGACGGCCAGTGGCGTGTGAGGGACCTCTCTGGCACGGCGGTGTACGAGGTCGCGGACGGATACGAGCCGTGGCTGTGGTCCACGGACGCCCGGTCGTTGCTGCTGGCGAAGCTGAGCGTCGACGGCCGGTCCTTCGGAGCCATGGCACTGCCAGGTGGCGGGGTGCGGTCGCTCGACGTGCGTACCTCCAACCTCGCCACCGAGGTGGCCTTCATCGCCGGCAGGGAGCTGGCGGTGTTCGACGTGAATCCACCGGTCGGCCCGTCCGCGCCGCCGGAGCTGAGCATCACCCTCAACGACGTCGTCACGGGCGCGACCCGGACGCTGCCCGTGGTCGTACCCGGCCAGACGAAGCCGGGCGAGGTGGTGGGTCCGGTCCTTCCGCTCTGGCACGCGGGCGGAAGTCCGCCGAGCATCTGGGTGGAGGTCGGCCGCCCCGATCTGCTGCCCACCAGCGCCCCGGAGGGCATGCTGGTGGCGCCATCCGTGGCGCTGCTGGGCGTCGACGTGACCTCGGGCGCCGCCACCGCCAGGATCGAGGTGCCCTCCATCGATGCGGATGGGCCGCAACTGTGTCGGGGCGTGGTGGCCGACGGCGTCGTCCTGCAGCGATGGACCGCGACCAACACCGAGCTGATCGTCGTCGACCCGCGCCGCGACGTCCGCCGTGTCGTGACGACGCTTCCCGAAAACGTGACCGTACTGGCCCCCGGTGCCAGGGCATGACTGCCGTTACCCAGGGGCGCTCGGCTGGCAGCTGACCTGGAGCTCCTGGACGGGACGCGACAGCAGGCAGAACTCGTTGCCCTCAGGGTCGGCGAGCACGACCCAGCTCACGTCGGAGGGCTGTCCCACGTCGACGCGTCGCGCACCGAGGGCGAGCAACCGGTCAAGCTCCTCCCCGGTGGACACGCCGTCGGCACGCAGGTCGAGATGCAACCGGTTCTTGGTCACCTTGCCCTCCGGCACGGCCGCCACGTCGATCATGGGCCAGGAACGGTCGGAGGACCCGATGGTGATCACCTCGGCATCCTCGTCGACGACCTGCCAGCCGAGAACCGAGCACCAGAAGTCGGCGATCAGTCGCGGTCGGACGGCGTCGATGGCGATGGCGGCAAGGCGGCTCGGCATGCCGTCATCCTCACCCACCCGCGCGGTGACGCACCGTCGGCGCGTATCCACGGCGCTGTGACATATGCCCGCACCCGGGGGCCGGCGAATCCGACCGCCGATACCTACAGTCGGGCCATGAGCACCGACGAAGGCGTGCGGGTCTGGCTCCGCCGGCACGGAGCTGAGCAGATCGCGCATCCCGGAGGCAATCTGTACGCCCACCTGTGTCGAGTCGGCGAACGACTCGCCGTGCTCGGCTGCAGCAGCGAAGTGCAGGCCGCGGGCCTTACCCACGCCGTCTACGGCACCGAGGGGTTCGACCACGCTCTGCTCGATCGGGCCGATCGTGCTGTGCTACGGGATCTCGTCGGTGCCGCCGCCGAGGAGCTCGTCTACCTGTACGGCGCTTGCGACCGTGGACGCAGCTGGCGGGAGCTGGCGAGGACCGGCCAGGTGTTCGACCGCTTCGTACGTCAGGTGAGAACGCCGACGGCGGCTCAACTTCGATCGCTCATGGACCTGAGCATCGTCAACGAACTGGACGTCATCGAGCACGATCCCGCGGTGGCGGACCGGCACGGTACCTACTTCCGGGAGCTGTTCGCCTCCTGGGCCCCACTCGCCTCCGAGCAGGTCATCCGTGATGCCCAGCGGGTCTTGCGGCCGTGACACCCGAACCATCGTCACAGCCGCGCACCCCTGGTCGGGTACGCGTGCGAGCCGTCTACCCCGGCAGCTTCGATCCCTTCACTCCCGGCCATCTGAATGTGGTGAGCCGGGCACGCGGCCTCTTCGACGAAGTGGTCGTGCTCGTCGCGGTCAACAGCACCAAGCATCCGGGCACCGACGAAGAGGCGCGAGCGGCCGCCGTTCGGGCCATCCTGCCGGTCGGGTGGACCTCCGTCACCGTTGCGGCCTGGAGCGGTTTGACCTCCACCTACTGCCGTCGCCACGAGGTAGGAGTGATCGTCCGCGGCGTGCGTAACACCACCGACCTTCAGACCGAGCACCAGCTCGCCGCGATGAACCAGTCCCTGGGTGTCCCCACGGTGTTTCTGCCGGCGCAGCCCGAACTGGCCGCGGTGTCGTCGACCGCGGTACGCGCGCTGGGGTCGCCAGAGCACTGTGGTGCCAGCGTCGGGCACGTTCACGTGCGCGCCGGTCTCCTCGACTCTGCGGTCACGTCAGCGGTGCGAGGACCGCGTAGGCCATCGTGACGCCGGTCAGGTCAGGCCCGAAGTTGATCTGGACGTCGGTCGCGGGCAACGCGAGAGGAGCGTCAATGCGCGGCGCGGGGGCGGCATGGGCCCGATCATCGCAGAGCGGCGCACATCGCCTGCCGACACAGCCGCATCGGCGATCACGCCGACGGGCGCCCGTCGGGTGGTCGGCTGGCGGCGCCCCGGGGTTCCTCCAGCCTCCGGGCGATCTGTTCGATGGCGGTGAGGTCCTCGGCCGCGAGCCGGTCGATGAAGTGGCGTCGTACCGACTCCAGATGCACCGGTGCGGCGTTCTCGAGTGCGTCCAGACCTTCCGCCGTGAGCACGAGGAGGCAGCCTCTGCCGTCGGCCGGGTCGGGCGCGCGCCTCAGGAGCCCCCGTGCCTCCATCCGGGTGGCGTGCCGGGACAGCCGGCTGCGTGACCAGCCCATCTTGTCGGCCTGCTCCCCAAGGGTGCTGGTCCGACCGGGCCGCTCGGACAGGGTGCTGAGCACCTCGTAGTCGGGTTCGGAGAGCCCGATGGCGGCCAGATCACGGGCCGTGCCCGTCTGCACGGCGACGACCACGCGCAGGAACGCCCGCCACGCCCGCTCCTCGTCCGGCGTCAACCAGCGTACGGACCCGGACGGAGATTTAGTTGACATGTAATCAAGGTAGCACCTAGGCTTCGTTTCCATGTTAACGAAATCGGCCCGTGTCCTTGTCCTGACGTCCAGCACCCGCCCCGGCGCCCTCGGTCCTCTGGTGGCGCAGTGGCTGATGGAAACCATCACCCCCCGTGCCGCGGAACTGGGCGTCGAGCTCGTACCGGTGGCTCTCGGCGATCTGGACCTGCCCTTCCTGGACGAGGAGGAGCACCCGTCGGCGGGGGTCTACCAGCAGGAGCACACACGTCGGTGGAGCGAGATCGTCGACGCGGCGGACGGGTTCGTCGTGGTCACGCCCGAGTACAACTACGGGATGCCGGCGACGCTGAAGAACGCGCTGGACTACCTCAGCCGCGAATGGGCGTGGAAGCCGATCGGTTTCGTCAGCTACGGCCACACGTCGGCGGGCACCCGGTCGGTTCAGCACGCCAAGCAGGTGGTGACCACGCTGCGCCTGGTTCCGTTGGGCGCCACGGTCGCGATTCGCATCGGCGACGCCGTGGAGGGTGGACGGCTGCGATCCGACGCATCCTGCGACGCGGCGGGTGTCGGGCTGCTGGACGAGCTGGTCCGGGTCGCCCACGCCCTGCGGCCACTGCGCGAACGCGCACGAGCCGGGGCGCTGTCCGGACCGGTGCCGGGGTCCTACGTGAGACGGCTGACCCCCGACGACGCGCCCGAGGTCACCGTGCTGCAGCGGTGCTCCTGGGTGGACGAGGCCGTCGCCAACGACACCCTGGCCATACCGGCCCTGCACGAGTCGCTGGAGGACGTACGCGACTGGCTCGCGACCTGGCACACCACGGGCATCTGGCGGGACGGCCGACTGCTGGGCATGGTGCGGGCCCGCCGCGTCGACACCGACTGGCACGTGGGTCGGCTCGCCGTCGTGCCGGACCTGCGAGGTCAGGGGCTGGGCCGGTGGCTGCTACGCACCGCCGAAGCCGGTGTCCAACCGGACTGCCGCCGCGTCCTTTTGTTCACCGGCGCGAAGAGCCTGCGGAACATCGACCTCTACCACAGCGAGGGATACCGGTCGGTGCCGCTCGCCGGGCCGGACGGAACCACCTGCTTGACCAAGGACATATCCGTCAGGCAGCACTGACGCTGCCGTCCACGTGCCCCGTTCGGGGAGACTGGAAGGTCTACTCCGTCGCCTGCTCTTCACCCGATCTCGTAGTCGAACCAGATCCGATGGGTGCCATCGGCGTCCACGGCCACTCCGCCGGTGCCGGAGATGCGGGCGAGCTCGCCGGTACCGCTCGACGGCACGATGGCGAAGAACTCGGCGGTACGGTCGCTGCCGGAGGTCGCTGCCGAGTGTACGAAGTTGAACGCGCCGCTCTTTCCGTGCAGAGAGCCTTCGAACGACTCCATGGCCACGTACGTGCCGACGCCTGCCGTTTGATCGTAAGCGGAGGTGAACACGGTCGCGGAGCGCCCGACCACCTCACCCTCGAAGCGCTTCTCCATCGTGGAAACCCCGACCGGCAGCCCGGTTGCCACGGCTGGTTCCGGCACCAACTCTGTGGGGACAAAGGCTTCGACCGTGAAGGTACCTGCTGCCCTCATGGGTCGATCGTAATGTCACGCTCCCTCTGGAGCGCGATCCAGTACCGGCGCACCGCCACGGCGGTGTCCTGACCCTCGTCCAGGACACCGCCGCGGCGCTCGATCATTCGACTGACCCGGCCCACGCCCATCAGGCCGTCAGGTCGGTGATGGCCTCGTCGACGGTGGACGCCAACAGGTCCGGCAGGAAGCCGATCAGGTCGAGCGTGAACCGGACCGCGCCGCCCTCCGGTGCGACCACCCGTACCGGCGCCTGCCGGTTGACGAAGGCGGTGACCAGCCGGTCCAGGCACCGCAGCCCGGCGCTGTCGAGGAAGGTCACCCCGGACAGGTCGATGACCACGCCGGTGGCCGCGCGGATGGCGGTGAGCACGCCCCGCTCCACCTCGTCGGCGTTCGCGTGGTCGATGTCGCCGTACAGCCGCACGACCTCGCAGCCGCGCTCGCCAGCGACCGCGACGCGGTCCCGGGTCATGTCGCCCTCCTTCCGACCCGCCGTCGCATCAACACGTTCGTGCCCCCACCCCGGTCGACGACGAGGTCGTCCATCAGCCGCCCCATGAGCGCCATGCCCCGTCCCCGATGCAGGCTGGCGCGCGGCGGCAGCCAGCGGCCGGTGTCGGAGACCCGCAGGTCGAGGACGTCCCCGTCGAGGGTGGCGGTCACGCTGACCCGCCCGGCGGGGTCGCCGCCGCAGCCGTGCTCGATCGCGTTGGCCACCGCCTCGGAGGTGGCGAGGACGATGCCGTACCGCTCGGACTCCGGTACCTGGCAACCGGTCAGCCACTCGTCCAGCGCAGCCCGGAGCGGAGCCAGCTCGGCCATCCCCGCCGGCACGTCCCGGCGGAACCGTGGAGCGCCGTCGAAGGCGAGCGCGAGAAGGCACGTGTCGTCGTGGCCACCCTCGCCCTCCAGCATCGCGTCGCTGACCTCCTCGGCGAGCGCCGCCAGCGGGGCGTCCCGCCGCTTTCCGAGCACGTCCACCAGCCGGCCGAGCCCCTGGTCGATCCGCTCACCGCGCCGCTCCACCAGACCGTCGGTGTAGAGCAGCAGCCGCGAGCCCCGGGCCAGGGTCAACTCGGCCTGCTGGCGCGTCCGGCTCGCCGCGCGCGTGCCGAGCGGGCCGGACCGGCCCTCCCACAGGTAGCGGGGCTCGGTACCCGGCGGCAGCAGCAGGGGCGGCGGGTGGCCGGCGCACGCGTACCGGAGGACGCCGGTGTCCAGCGACAGCTCGGCGTACGCGAGGGTGGTCATCTGCCCGGCCTCCAGGGTGGCGACGAAGTCGTCCATGTGCCGCAGGACGGCGGCGGGGCTGCACCCGGCCTTGCCCAGGGCCCGTACCGCGCTGCGGAGCTGGCCCATCGCGCTGGCCGCCCGGAGCCCACGGCCGACCACGTCGCCGACGACCACCCCGATGCTGCCGCTGGACGTGGTGAAGGCGTCGTACCAGTCGCCGCCGACCTCCAGGGTCTCCCCCGCCGGCCGGTAGACGGTGACCACGTGGAAGCGGCTGTCGGTGGGGCGTTCCCCGGCGAGCAGACTGCGCTGGAGCGTGCGCGCCACCTCGCGGTCCTGCTCGGCGAGGCGGGCGTTGTCCAGCGCCAGCCCCGCCCGGTCGGCGAGGTCGAGCAGGAAGTCGGGCTCGGCGCGGCCGGTGGGGTCGGGCGCCTCCACGAGCAGGAGCGTGCCGATCACCACGGTGCGGGCCAGCAACGGCAACACCACGCCCCGACGACCGTCCGGCGCCGCCAGCGGAAGGGCACGGCCCGACCGGCCGGCGTCCCGCACCGCATCCCGGACGTCGTCGCCGAGCAGCCACGGCCTCGGGGTACCGCTGGCGATCACCCCGTCGTCGGGACCGGTCGGCGGGTCCGACCGCCCGTCGGGGTCGGTGGCGGCGAGGTCCACCTGCGCGTACTCGGCCAGGTCCGGCACCAGCAGCTCGACCAGCCGGCGGGCACGGTCGGCCGATCCGACCGGCTCGTCGAGGTCCCGGCCCAGGCGGGCCAGGAAGGCCGACTGCCAGGCGCGGCGGGTCGTCTCCTCGTACAGCCGTACCCGTTCCAGGGCCTGCCCCGCCTGCTGGCCGAGCGTCCGCATCAGGTTCACCTCGTCGGTGGCCAGAGCGCGGGCCTCGGGAAGGTCGACGGACACCGCACCGAGCACCCGGTCGTCGGCGACCAGCGGGGTCACCACCCGCCGGTCGGGCCGGGACCGGTCGGACACGACGACCTCGCCGGTGCGGACGGCCCGCGCCTCCCACTCCGGGCCGTCCAGCGCGATCGGCGCGGCGGGGACGACGGCCGAGCCGTCGGCGCCGCCGGCGACCGTCAGCACCGCCTCCTCCGGATCCAGCAGCCAGACCATGGTGGCGGTCGCCTCGAACGCCGCGGTGGCCGCGACCACGATCGGAGCGACGATCTCCTCGGCGCGCTCGATCGCCGCGCAGCGGGCCACCATCTCCTGCAGCACACGCAGCCGGGCGGCGACCAGCTCCGCGCGGCGGCGCTCGTCGAGCAGTTCCCGCTCGTACGCGCGGCGGTCGGTCGCGTCGAACACCGTCAGCCGCAGGACGGTCGACCCGCTGCCCGGGTTCCGCCGCAGGACCGCGTTGACCAGGGTGTGCAACCGGCCGCCGTCGGCCCGGCGGAACTCCATCGCCACCTCGCGCACCTCGCCCTGCATGTGCAGCAGCGGACGCAGGTGCGTCTCGTGGAAGATCCGGCTCCCGACGGTGAACAGTGCCTGGACCGGACGCCCCACCAGGTCCTCCCGCCGGCGACCGATCCAGTCGAGGAACGTCTGGTTCACCCGGGCGACGGTGCCGTCCGGCAGCACCGAGAGGTAGCCGCAGGTCGCGCGCTCGTACAGGTCCTCCGCGCTCTCCTCGAGCAGCGGGGCGAACCAGTCGGGCGGCGGGACCGGGTCGACCACGTTCAGTCGGCCCGCAGGTACGCGCTGATGGCCGCCGCCGTCTCCTCGGGAGCGCTCAGGTTGGGGCAGTGCCCCGACGCCGCGAGCGTGACCAGGGTGCTGCCGGGGAGGTGACGGTGGACGTAGTCGCCGACCTCCGACGGTGCGATCACGTCGTTGGTGCACTGGAGGATCAGGCTGGGCACGGTGACCTTCGGCAGGTCGGTCCGGTTGTCGGACAGGAAGGTGACCCGGGCGAACTGGCGGGCGATGGCCGGGTCGGTGCGGCAGAAGCTGTTGACCAGCTCGGCACCGAGCGCCGGCCGGTCCGGATTGCCCATGATCACCGGAGCCATCGCCGCGGACCAGCCGAGGTAGTTGCTGTCCAGCGATTCCAGCAGCTCGTCGATGTCGACCCGACTGAAGCCACCCCGGTAGCCCTCGTCGTCGACGTAGCGCGGAGACGGCCCGACCAGCACCAGACGGGAGAAGCGGTCGGGCTCGGCGATCGACGCGAGCACACCGATCATCGCGCTGACCGAGTGGCCGACGAAGACGACGTCGCGCAGATTCAGCTCGGCGAGGATCTCGAGCACGTCCTCGGCGTAACCGCGCAGGTCCGCGTACCGCTGCGGCCGGTAGGCGGACAGGTCCGAACCGCCGGCACCGACGTGGTCGAAGAGCACGACCCGGTGGTCGTCGACGAAGTGGGGGACCACGGACCGCCACATGTGCTGGTCGCAGCCGAACCCGTGGGCGAAGACCAGGGTCCTGCCGCCGTCCTGACCCGTCACCGTGATGTTGTTGCGAGTCAGAGCGCTCACGGGCGGTGACACTACCTGCGATCAGGCCACCCCGCCAGCGGAGCGACGGGACCTCGTTCCACCGCCGGTGCCCGACAATCATATTAACGAAGGTCGATAGTCGGCCCCGCGCTGGACGACGCCGAACCGCCTGCCCTACCGCGGTCCCTGGGCGGATACGTGTCGGTCCCCGCCACCCGCGTCGGGGCCGGCACCGTCACCCGCGCCACACCCGCGCCGCCTCCGGGGCGAGCGTCACGGCCTGCGCGATGCCGGCGGCGAGTGCCGGACCACGTCGCCCCGGGTCCAGGACGTTCGACCCGATCGCCGCACGGGCGGCGTCGTCGGGAGCGAGGAGCACCGTCCGGGCGGCCGCCAGCCTCGCCAGTTCCTGTCGGGGCGAGGCGCGGAAGACCCCGACGGTCGGCGCCAGCACCACGACGGCATCCGCCCCGGCGGCGAGATCGGCGTTGGTGACCGACCGCACCCCGCCGTCCATGAAGTGTCCGGTGCCACCCACCGGCACCGGCGGAAAGACGCCCGGCACCGCGCAACTCGCCGCGACCGCCTCCGCCAGCGGCACCCCCGCCGTGGCGTCCCAGGCCACCAGCTTCCCGTTCGACGTGTCGACGGCGGTCACGACGAGCCGTGGACGGGTCGGCCACCGCCGCACCGGCAGGTTCTGGTCGAACCGTGCGACGTGCTCGCCCGGCTCGCCCACGGGTGCGCTGCACGCCAGGGCACCGAGCCGCGCGCGGGCCTGCTCCGGCGACAGGGAGCGGTCGGTGAGGACCGCGAACCCCTGGGCGAGCAGGGTCACGTCGATGCGGGGTGACAGTTCCACCTCGATCCGTGCGGCGTCGGCGACGGCGGTGGCGAGGTCCACGCCGGTCGCGACGAGGGCTCCGACGTACGCCCCCGCGGACGTGCCCACGATCAAGTCGGCGTCGGTGAGGTCGACGCCGTGTTCGCGCAGGCCGGCGAGGACGCCCAACTCCCACGCGATGCCGGTGACGCCACCGCCACCCAGTACCAGCGCCCGCATGAGCCCCTCCGCATCCCCGTCTCTGTCTCAGCCACTACCCGACGAGTGGTCCACGAACCACCTACGGGTCGGGGCCGCCCGTTTTGCACCGGAGGCGTCCGGGTAGGGCAGCGGTCATGGACACGAACACGAAGGCACACCTGGTGGGCGGCCCCCGCGACGGCAGCACCCTGGACGCGGGTGACGCGCTGCTGGAGGTCGAGATCGACGGCATGATGCACCGCTACATCCGGACCACGAAGCAGAGTGACGAGGGTGCGACGGTCTACAACTACGACGGGATGGTCGCCCCGGACGGCGGCGAGCCGGGCGTCGAGGATCCGGCGGCACGGGTCGCCTCGCCGAAGGCGGACGCCGAGGGGCGCGGCGGGAAGCACTGACGTCCGGCCGGGCGCGGATGATCCGGCTCCGGCCGGGTATGAAGCGCCGACCTGGTGGAGGACGACGGGGTCGCGGCACTCCGCGACCGGGCGCCCGGGCGGGCCGCGGGACGCCGGCCCGCCCGGGGGTACCGTCAGTTGTTGGTGATCCAGTTCCAGGCCGAGACGACCCACTCGGTCTGCTGGAGCCACGCGACACCGAGGCCGGTGAGGAACACCGCGGTCACCAGGTGCGCACCCCGGGCGCTGTGCCGCACCCGGCCCATCTGCCGCTCCAGCACCAGCCGGCCCACCAGCCGAGCCAGCGCGAACAGGCCGCCCGCCACCAGCAGGCTCAGCACGAAGATCAGCAAGGGTGCGGCCAGGTCACCGCCGCCCGAGATCGCCCAGATGCCCCAGCAGACGAACGCGAAGAGGGCTCCCGCGGCGCTCCACTCCCCGCCCCGCTTGAGTTGCGCGACGTGCCAGCCCAGCGGCCGGCGCGGCGCGTCCGGCCAGCCGGCGCCGTGCGGCTCCTCCTCGACGACGGGGAAAGGCTCGGTGCGCGGCGTCCGGCGCTGGCCGACCGACGCGACGCCCCGCCGGTACGGATCCCGCTGCTGCGGCACCTCGGCCTGCGGCGGCACCTCGACGGTCCGCTCCGCCCACGGCTGCGGCTGGTCTGCCATCTCGTCCTCCCCTGGACCCGACGGCGGCCCCCGGCCACCGTCCGCCTTCGAGGGTATCCAGCGTGCAAATCACTCGCCGACGACGCACCGGTCGGCTAGACAGGCGACGTGACCAATCCCCCACCGGACTTCACCACCGCCCGCCCCGAGGACCTCGACGACCTTCACGATCTGCTCAACGGTCTTTTTCTCGGCGGCTTCGACGCCGAGTCCTGGACGATCGAGCGCACCCTCCTCGAACCGGAGCGCACCCTGCTCGCCCGCGACGGCGGGGAGCTGGTGGCGAGCGCCACCGCGTACACCCGGGACCTGACCGTGCCGGGCGCCCGCGTGCCCGCCGCGCACGTCAGCATGGTGGGGGTCGCGCCGACCCACCGCCGACAGGGCCTCCTCACCCGGATGATGGGCCGGCAGTTGCGGGAGGTCCGCGACGCCGGCCGGGAGCCGGTGGCGGTGCTGTGGGCCAGCGAGGGACGGATCTACCCCCGCTTCGGCTACGGCCTCGCCGCCCCGCGGCTCACCGTCGACTGCGAGACCACCGAGCTGCGCCTGCCGGATCCGACGCCCGCCGAGGGCCGGCTGCGCGTGGCCCGCCCGGCCGCGTGCCGCGCCGACCTGGAGAGGGTGTACGACCGGGTACGCCCCGAGCGGCCCGGCTGGTCCAGCCGCGACGAGCGGTGGTGGGGGTACGTGCTGGGCGACCCGGCGTCCCAGCGGGGCGGGGCGACGGAACTCCGCGCGGTGCTGCACCACGGTCCCGACGGGGTCGACGGGTACGCCCTCTTCCGCACCCGCAGCGAATGGAACGAGGCCGGCCCGCAGGGTCAGGTCACCGTGCACGAGGTGGTGGCGGCGACGCCGGCCGGGTACCGGGCGCTGTGGCGGATGCTGCTCTCGGTCGACCTGACCAGGCGGCTCACCTGGCGCGGGGCGGCACTGGACGAGCCGCTGCTGCGACTGGTCAACGAGCCGCGACGACTGGGCGCCCGCCTGGTCGACGGGCTGTGGCTGCGCGTGGTGGACGTGCCGGCCGCGCTGGCCGCCCGCCGGTACGCGACCGCGGTCGACGTGGTCCTCGACATCACCGACGACCTGCTGCCGGAGAACACCGGCCGCTGGCGTCTCACCGGCGGGCCCGACGACGCCACCTGCGTACCGACGGATGCGCCCGCCGACCTGGCGTGCGACGTGCGCAGCCTCGGAGAGCTCTACCTGGGCGGGACGGGGCTCGTCGCGCTCGCCGCGACCGGGCGGGTCGAGGGGCGGCGTCCGGGTGCGCTGGCCGCGGCCGGCCCGGCCTTCGGCTGGCACCGGGCCCCGGCCGGCATGGAGATCTTCTGACCCGCCACGGGGTCCCGTCGGGTCGGCGGGGCGCCGGTGGGGGCGGTACGGTCGGCTGACCAGTGGCATTTACGCTATCTCAATGTCACCTCAGCGCATCGTCTAAGTAAGGGTGCCGGAGTAACCGTGGCCGTGGCTGACACGGGAG
>NZ_JBFAMU010000057.1:0-19134 GCF_040656655.1 Micromonospora sp. NPDC049799 | reverse complement strand
TGCAGGTGCCGCCGCACGGGCTGTGGGGCGCGGTCGGGCAGCCCGCGTACACCAGCGCCGAGCACTGGCTGGGTGTCGGCGGCGGTCCGGGGACGACGCTGGACGACCTGGTGCTGCGGTATCTGGCGGCGTTCGGCCCCGCGACGGTGCAGGACGTGCAGGCGTGGTCGGGGCTCAGCGGGCTGCGCGAGGTGACCGACCGGCTCGGCGACCGGCTGATCGCCTACCGCGACGAGGACGGCGCCGAACTGCTCGACCTGCCCGACGCCCCGCTGCCGCACCCGGACACCCCGGCGCCGGTGCGTTACGTCGCCGACTTCGACGCGATCGTGGTCTCCCACGACGACACCAGACGGATCATGGACGACCGGGACCGCCGCGACGTGTTCGGCGTGCCCGGCGTCATCCCCGGGACGGTGTTGGTCGACGGGTTCGTCCGGGCCACCTGGAAGATCACCCGGCGGAAGGGCGCGGCGACGCTGGTCGTGCGGCCGCTGTTCCAGATCCCCACCCGCGACGTGCACGACCTGACCGAGGAGGGCGAGCGGCTGCTCGCGTTCGCCGCGCCCGACGCCGTAGACCACGACGTGCGGTTCAACTCCCGCCGGTGAGGTGTGCCCGGGACAGGCGCAGGAGCGGCAGCGGCCGGTGCGTCCGACGGACGACGGTCCTCGGCGTGATCAACGAGTATCCGCGAGCAGCCTGACCCGGAACACCATGATCCCGAGGCGTTCGAGAACGCCCACCTGGTCACCGTGGCCGGATTCCTGATGGCGGCGGGCCTGTCGCAGGCCGGCGGCTGATTCCGGGGCCACCCCCGGACCCCCGTTTCCGGTGACAAGACGCGTCGCTCCTACCCGCATACGGTGAGCCTGATTGGCCCCGCATTCCTCCTCATTTCGAGGTGGCCCAGGCCCGGTAGGCACCGTCGTGAAAGGAAGACAAGGTGGCTGAAAGCATCACCGGAACGGCAACCCAAGGGTTGACGGCCGAACAGGTGAAGTCCTTCCAGGAGAACGGTTTCCTCGGACCGTTCGACCTCTATTCCGAGGAGGAGGCTCCGCTCCTCTGGAGCCAGGCCATGATCGAGATGGTCACGTCCCGCAACAAGCCGCACGACTCGACCATCATCAATTACGACCGCCACCTGGACTGCGACACCCTGTCGCGGCACATCGCCCACCCGACGGTCGTGCACAAGCTGCGCAGCCTGATGGGCGACGACATCATCTGCTGGAAGACGAACATCTTCGAGAAGCAGCCGGGTGAGAACGGAACCGGATGGCACCAGGTCGAGGCCTTCACCGTCTTCGAGTCCGATTCGGTCGCCTACCCCTCGCTGCGCTACACCGAGGAGAGCACCGCTGCCACGCAGGAGCTGACCGTGTGGACGGCGTTCTCCGAGGCCGACGAGGAGCACGGCTGCCTGCGCTTCATCCCGGGCAGCCACAAGAAGTGGTACTACGACGAGACCAAGCCGATGTCGCGGAACGTGGAGAGCAAGTCCCACGACTTCTTCGGCTACGACTACTCGGAGCTCAAGCTCGACCAGGACTGGGACCCGGACGCCGGCGAGGTCGTCAACATGCCGATGAAGCCGGGGCAGTTCGTCATCTTCCTGGCCAAGTGCATCCACGGTTCACTGCCGAACGTCAGCGACTCCAAGCGGCTCGGGCTCGCCACCCGGTACGTCTCGCCGTCCGTGCGGGTCTACGAGCACATCGATGGCCTCAGCGGGTTCGGTGACGCGATCAGCCTCGACTACCACGGCAGCGTCCTGGTCTCCGGCGAGGACCGGTGGGGCCACAACCGCATCCACACCAACAACCTCAACGGCTTCCCGTTCCCGAAGGTCGACTGATGGCCACCGACGACTACCGGCGCAAGTTCGCCGACTTCCTCGCCAAGCAGCCGATGACCAGCGACATCACGTACGAGCAGGTGGCCCGGGCGAAGTCGCGCGACGAACTGGGGATCACCTCGCTCAACATGGTGCTGGTGCTCGTGAACTACATCGACGAGTACACCGGCAACACCGTCACGATGCGCCCGGAATGGGTCCTCCGGCTGGGCGACATCGACGGCATTCTTTCCGTGCTCCGCGAGATCGATGCGAGCGCGGTGGTGCCGACCCGAGCCTGACGTCCGCGGGGCCGAGCCCGGCGCCGGCATTCCCCCATCCGCTCGGCCGATCGAAGGAACCATGATCTTGGATCTCGAAAATATCGGCATCGGCTCGTTCGCGTGCGCCTTCGGCGACCTGGAGAACAAGCCGGAGAACATTCCCGATTTCGATTCCCTCTGGGAGACTGCCTCGTTCGGGACGGACTTCGCCGAAATGGGCTGTACCACCTATCGGAAAATGTCTGGGCCGGTGCAGGAGTACGTCGTGGACGCCGTGCGCCGGACCCTGCGGGGTGCCGGCGCCGGCGCCACGGACATCGACCATCTCGTCATCGCGACCAGCGACCCGGCCCTGGCCCTGTTGCCGCCCGACTTCGCCGAGCAGGTGCTGATCGCCCTGGGACTCGACGACTGCGTCCCGCACCTCGTGTCCTACCAACGGTGCTGCAGCTCGCTGACCGCGCTGCGGCACAGCCGAGACCTGTTCGCCGACCCGGACGTCACGCACGTGGTCATGGTCGCCCTGGACTTCGTGCCGGACGACCGTGACCGGGTCCGCCCGTACGCCCTGTTCGGCGACGCCGCGGTCAGCTGCCTGCTGACCCGGCACGATCCCGGGCTGGTGCGGCTCTCCTCGTCCGCCGTCAAGGTGGACCCGGACGGGCTGCGCGGACGCGACACGTTCGTCTCCCGCAAGGCGGTCGCCGACCGTACGCTGTCCGCGGCCCTGCGCGCCGGAGGGCGGCAGCTGCCGCAGGTGACCAAGGTGTTCGCGGCCAACCTGTACAAACCGTTGACCCTGTTCAACGCGAGCTCGGTCGGCCTGCCGCCGGACCGGCTGCACTTCGCGGACACGCTCTCCGCGTACGGGCACTGCGGCAACGCCGACTGGATGATCAACCTGGTCGACTATCACGAGCGGGTCGGCATCCGCGGCGGGCAGACGTACCTCGCGCAGTCGCTGGCGCCGGGCTTCTACGCCTGCCTGCTCCTGGAAGGGACCGCGCCGTGAACGGGCTGCTGTCCAAGACGGACTGCATCGGGCCGATCCTCGTGCCCGTCGGCGTGATGGGCACCCTGCACTCTCTCGCCGCGGCCGCCGGCGTCGACGGCTTCGTCGCCCTGTCCATCGGCGCGGGCGTGCTGGCCGAGCGGTTGCCGCGCCCGGGCACGGACTGCCGCGTCCGGGTCACCCGCCGCGACCTCGAGGCGATCCTGCCGCGGTCCGGCGCGCCGGACCTGAGCATCAGCTTCCGCGACGCGCTGCGGCAGGCCGCGAAGTCCGAGGCCGTCGCCACAACGGAGGCCGACGACGTCGCCCCGGTCGCCGTGACGATCCTGATCACCCGGGCCGGACGGCACCTGTACGTCGAGACTATGACCGACTCGTCGGACGTCCCCTCCACGGAGGCCTGGGCACACTCGTTCCTGCAGTTGCTCGCCGGCCTGACCAGCGACCCGGACGCACCGATGATCAGCCACCCGCTGGTCGGCCCGGAGGAACGCGAGCGGATCCGGCACGGCCTCAACCCGCACCACGACCCGGAGATCCGCTACCGCACGATGGCGGAGCCGTTCGAGGAGCAGGCCCAGCGCACCCCGGACGCGGTCGCCCTGCAGGAGGAGGACGGTCGCACCGTCACCTACCGGGAGCTCAACGAGCGCGCCAACCGGCTGGCCCACCACCTGCGTGGGCTCGGCGCCGGGCCCGGCACCCGGGTCGGTGTCTGCCTGCAGCGCGGGATACCCCAGGTCGTCGCGATCTACGCCGCGGTCAAGACCGGCGCCACCTACGTACCCCTCGACGCCGATCTGCCGGACCAGCGCATCGCCCTGATCCTGGCGGACTCGGCGCCCCGGCTGGTGCTGACCGATCAGGCCTGCCGCGGCCACCTGCCCGACGGCCCGTGGGAGATCCACGATGTCGGCACCGAGCAGGTCGGGTCCGGCCGGCCGGCGACGAACCTCGTTCTCGACGGCGGGCCGGGGCTGGTGCACATCCTCTACACCTCCGGGACCACCGGCCGTCCCAAGGGCGTGGTCTCGCGCACCGCCGGGACCCTGGCCAACATCTTCTGGATGCAGCGGCAGTACCCGTTCGGCCCCGGCGAGACGGCGCTCTTCAAGGCCTCGCCGGGTTTCGACATCTCGATCTGGGAGCTCTTCTGGCCGCTCTACCAGGGCGCCCGCCTGATGATCTGCCGGCCCGGCGGCGAGCGCGATCCCCGGCACCTGGCCCGGCTCACCCGCGACCACGGCGTGTCGCTGATCTTCCTGGTGCCGACGATGATGACGGCCTACCTGGAGGAGCTGTCCGGCGCCGCTCCGGAGACCCTGAAGTGGGTGGTGTGCGGGGGCGAGCCGATGAGCCCGCGGATCCCCGAGGCGTTCGCCGCCGTCCTGCCCGGCAGCAACCTGATCAACGCCTTCGGCCCGACCGAGGCGGGGCCGGTCACCGACAACGTCATCGATCCGGGCTGGACCGGCGGCTCTGTTCCGGTGGGCCGGCCCGCCGACAACTTTCGGGTGACCGTGCTCGACGCCAACCTCGATCTCGTGCCGGTCGGCACGCCCGGTGAGGCGTACATCAGCGGGCAGGTCGGTCTGGCCGACGGGTACTGGCGCCAGTCCGCCCAGACCGCCGAGCGGTTCGTCGCGGATCCCTACGGACCGCCGGGGTCACGGATGTACCGCACCGGTGACCTCTGCCGGTACCGTGCGGACGGCACGCTGGAGCACCTCGGCCGTATCGACCGGCAGGTGAAGATCCGTGGGTTGCGGATCGAACCCGGTGAGGTCGAGTCGGTGCTGGCCGCGCACCCAGCGGTCGGCGACTGCGCGGTGATCGCCCACGGGAAGCCGCTGCGCCTGCTCGCCTTCGTCGTGCCCGCCGGCCAGAGTTCCGTCGCCGACCTGGACCCGGCGGCGATCCTCGACCAGGCGGCCGGGGGCCTGCCCGCGCAGATGCGGCCGGACCGGGTGGTGCCGGTCGACTACCTCCCGGCGACGGTGAACGGCAAGATCGACCAGGGCGAGCTGATCAAGATCTGGCAGGAGCTCACCGACCGCGAACGCACGGTTGAACCGCCCGCCGACGAGGTGGAAGCGGCCCTGGTCCACATCTACCACCGGGTCCTCGGCCGGTCCTCGATCAGCGTGCTGGACACGTTCGTCCAGCTCGGCGGCCACTCGTTGCTCACCTTCCGGCTGATCGACGAGTGCAAGGCGACCCTGCGGGCCGAACCCGACCCGGCCCAGCTGATGCACGGCACGCTGCGTGACGTGGCCGCGGCGATCCGCACCACGACGATCTCGTCACCGCAGGACTAGGACCGGAGGACCACGGCTTTGAACACCATCACGACCGGCGACGCCGAGAAGCTCGCCGACGCGCTGCGCGGCGATCTCATCACCGCCGCCGATCCGCGGTACGACGAGGCCCGCAAGGTCTGGAACGGAGACATCGACCGGCGCCCCCTGCTGATCGCGCGCTGCGCAGACGTGGCGGACGTGACCGCGGCCGTCACCTGCGCCGCCGAGCGCGGGCTGCCCATCGCGGTCCGCGGCGGCGGGCACAGCGTGGCCGGCCAGGGCATCTGCGACGACGGCATGGTCATCGACCTGTCCCGGATGCGTGCGGTTCAGATCGACCCGGAGCGCCGGCTGGCCCACGTGCAGGGCGGCGCGCTCTGGCAGGACGTCGACCGGGCCAGCCAGGCGCACGGACTGGCGACGACCGGCGGGATCGTCAGTGAGACCGGAGTCGGCGGGCTGGCCCTGGGCGGCGGCATCGGCCACCTGATGCGCCGCTGCGGGCTCACCGTGGACAACCTGGTGGAGGCCGAGCTGGTGACCGCGGACGGCCGCCGGCTCAAGGTGGACGCCACGACGAACCCGGAGTTGCTGTGGGGCCTGCGTGGCGGCGGCGGCAACTTCGGGACGGTGGTGCGGTTCGGCTTCCGCCTGCACGAGATCGGACCGACCGTCCTGGCCGGGATGGTCATTTATCCACTGGACGTCGCACCGGCGTTCCTGGCGCACTACCGCGACCTGGTCGCGGACGCCCCGGACGAGCTCGGGACGATACTCAACCTGCGGTTGTGCCCGTCGGTGGCGGCCGTCCCGGAACGGCTGCACGGCTCCCCCGTCGTGGCCCTGAACGTGTGCTGGTCCGGTGACATGGACGAAGGGCTGGCGTTCCTGCGCCCGCTGCGCGAGTTCGGGCGTCCGCTGCTCGACACGGTCGGGCCGACGCCGTACGTCGAGCTGCAACAGATGGTCGACCGCACCTCCCCGCCCGGCAAGCAGTACTACTGGCGCTCGGTGGACTTCGGCGAGCTCAGCGACCAGGTCATCGCGACCGTCGTCGAGCACGCGGCACGGATCACCTCGCCGCTGGCGGCCGTGCCGATCTACCACCTCGGCGGGGCGGTCGGCCGGGTGCCGGCGACGGCCACCGCCTTCGGTTCCCGGCACGCCGGTCACAACATCAACATGTTCGGCGCGTGGGAGCCGGGCCGGGGCGACCGGGAACGGCACGTCGGCTGGGTCCGCGACTTCAGCGAGGCGATGGCGCCGTACTCGGTCGGGCAGTACGTCAACTTCCTCAACGACGAGGGCCGTGATGGCGTGCGGGCGGCGTACGGCGAGCGGTGGCGGCGCCTGGTCGCGCTCAAACGGCAGGTCGACCCGCAAAACCTTTTCCGCTATAACTTCAACATCGATCCCGGTCGTCATGAGGGAGACGCATGAGATTCGGCATCATGATCGTCCCGGAGGACCGGTGGCGGACGGCTCGGCGGAAATGGCGCCAGGCCGAGCAGATGGGATTCGACCACGCCTGGACCTACGACCATCTCAACTGGCGGGCGTTCCGCGCCAAGGAGTGGTTCACCCTCGTGCCGACGCTGACGGCGGCGGCGGTGGAGACCGAGCGGATCGGGCTCGGTGTGCTGGTCGCCTCCCCCAACCTGCGGCACCCGGTGCACCTGGCCAAGGACGTCACCGCCATCGACGACATCTCCGACGGCAGGCTCGTGCTCGGTCTCGGCGCGGGCGCGGAGGGTTTCGACTCCACCATGACCCGCCGGACCAGGTGGAGCCGGCGTGAGCGCTCCGAGCGGTTCGCCGAGTACGTCGAACTCACCGACCAGCTCCTGACGCAGCCGGTGACCACCTACGACGGCCGTTACTACCTGGCGGACGAGGTGCACTCGTATCCCCTGTGCCGGCAGCAACCCCGCGTCCCGTTCGCGATCGCCGCCTCCGGGCCCCGGGGCATGCGCCTGGCGGCCCGGCATGCGTCGTACTGGGTGACCACGGGCGAACCGAACCGGTTCGCGAGCGCCCCGTACGAGCAGGCGCTGCCCGTCCTGCGCCGGCAGGTGGAGGCCCTGGAGAAGGCCTGCGTGGAGATCGGCCGGGATCCGTCCACGGTGTCCCGGCTGCTGGTCGCCGGGCCCACCGTCGGCGGTGTCCTCGACTCGCCGACGGCGTTCTTCGACGCGGCGGGCAGATTCGCCGAGGTCGGAATAACGGACCTGGTCGTGCAATGGCCACGGCCGGACGAGCCTTTCCAGGGCCGGGTGGACGTTTTGGAAAAGGTCGCCGAGGATCTGGATCGTCACCGAATCACGTGACTTAGCCCCGGAGAAGAACACACCTACCGTCTCAGGAGAACCCCGGTTTCGACTGAGAAGGGCGCCTGATCCTATGCGAACGCATTATGTAGCGGACACCTGGCTCGACGACTCCCGCCTGGCGAAGGATCTCGCGCAGACCGATTCCATTCCGTGGTCCGAGGCATACAGCGATTACGTTTTCGGCGGCGCGTGGAAGAGCTGCATGCTCTGGGCCCGGGGCGGGAGCGCCGGCGACGGCGTGGTCACCAATTATGACCACGACCGGCCCGCCGCCTTCACCGAGTTCGCCGATCAGCTCCCCTATCTGCGGGAGCTGATCGAGAGTGTCGCCGACCTGGACCGGCTGAACTTCGTCCGGCTCGCCAAGGTGCAGAACAGCGTCATCATCCCCCACCGGGACCTGCTGGAGCTCAGCGAGCTCGCCGACGAGACCCGCAACGCCCACCGGATGCACATCCCTCTCGCCACCAACGAGGACTGCTTCTTCAACGAGGGCGACACCGTCTACCGCATGCGCAAGGGCGAGGTGTGGTTCCTCGACGCCTCGGAGATCCACTCGGTGGCGGTGCTCTCCTCGGAGGAGCGGGTGCATCTGATGTTCGACTTCGTGGACGTGCCCTCCACGAAGTCGCTGATCACCGTCGAGGGCGCGGGCCCGGAGGCCGGCATCCCGGCCGACCGGACGGTGAAGCGGCCGCCGCTGACCGACGCCGACCGCGCCGGCCTGATGCGGCTCGCCGACGTGCTGACCGTCGAGACAGTCAACGAAATCTTCAGCATTGTCATCAAGAAGCATTTCCGGTACGACGGTGGCGAGAATTTCGTGTGGGGCACCATGATCGATATTGCGCGCGCCGCCGCGGATCCCGCGGCTCTCCCGCACGTCGAGGAACTCCGTCGCCACTACACCTTGGAACGGTCGGCCCGATAATTCCAACAACGGTTGTCCCATAAAGCGGGGAACTTTGCCGACCGCATTCCGGGGCCATCATGACATGGCGACAACAGTGTCCGGATGCGCCTTTCCTCCGCTGGAGTGGTGAGACATGAGAGAGACGTCATCGGCCGTCGACGTGGCGGCCCAAGTCCGATTCCCCGACCTGCGGTTTCATCACGTCGGCGTGCAGACGACGGACCTCGAGAACAGCGTCCGCTGGTACGAGGACTTCCTCGGGTGCCGGCGGGCGTGGTCACTCGACGCGTTCTCCGAACTCACCCGCAGCCGCCTGCCGGGAATCCGCGAGCTGACCGAGATGGTTCTCGGCGACGTCCGCTTCCACCTCTTCGAACGGCCGGGGCGCAAGTCCGAGCCGACCGAGAGCGGCGTGCAGTTCCAGCACTTCTGCTTCAACGTGGGCGCCGCCGAGGACCTCGTACGGCTTCGGCGGCGCTGGATCGAGCTCCGGGAGTCCGGCCGCTACATGTTCGCCGTCGACGAGCAGCCGACCGACATCGTGACCGATGAGGACGGCGTGCAGAGCTTCTACACGTACGACGTCAACGGGCTGGAGTTCGAGTTCACCTTCGTCCCGGACGGCCTGTCGTGAAGCCGGCCGGAAGTGGCGCGCTGTGCGACCTGCCGGCCCACGGGCGCTGGGACTTCGGCGGGTTCGCGTACGGCCTGGAACCGCTGATCCTGCCGGCGGTGGGCGACCCCGACGGCCCGGCCGGCGCGGTGCCGGCCGGGGACTACGCCGAGATCTGCCGGCGCCTGGGCGCTCTCGCCGAAAGCGGCCCGCTGACGCCCGAGGTCGCGCCGTGCGACTCGCCGGACGAGCTGTTCTGGTTCCGGTGGATCACCGGGCACCAGGTCTGCTTCGTCGTGTGGCGGCTGATCGCTCAGCTCGTGGACGACCTGAACCAGGGCCGCCGGTCCGCCGACGAGGTGCTGTCGCCGATCAGCCACTACGTGGACGGCTACTCCGCGATGCTGCTCTACACCGGCTCGTGCCCGCCCGACCTGTACAACGTCCTGATCCGGCCGAGCATGCGGCTGCGGCACCGCGCGTTCAGCGGCGCCTGGGCGCCGGACTACTGGCCCATCCGGGACCTCTTCCGCCGCCGGTGGCTGCCCGGGAGCATCGGCACCGACGCCGGGAAGCTGCTGGACGCCATCGCCCTGCTGCACCTGGTGCACGACGGGGTCGCCGCGCGCCTGGTCAGCAACGGCCGGTCGCTGCTGCGCGAGGCCGCCGTCCGCGGGCCCGGTCACCGGCCGGCCGGGCTGATCTACGACTCCTACTTCACGACGCTGCGGGCACCGGTCCCCCGGCACGAGGTCGTGGCGCAGTTGCTGCGCCGGCTGGTGGCCATCGCCCAGGACGTCGCCGCGAACGGGCTGTACGCGGCGGGTGACGCCGACGACCGCCCGGCCGAGCTGCAGAAGGCCGAAGTGCTCAAGTGCGAGAGCGGCCTGGTCGACATCCTGCTCGGCGTCGCGCAGCACGCCTGTGACCTTCCGTCCCGGCGCGAGCGGGGAGTGAACCGATGACCGTCCTGCGACCGGCGCTGACCGGGACCCTCGGCGGCGTGGCCGCCACGCACTGGCTCGCCGCCGCCGTCGGCATGAGCGTGCTGGAGCGTGGCGGCAACGCCTTCGACGCGGCGGCGGCCGCCGGGTTCGCCCTGCAGATCGTCGAGCCGCACTCGAACGGGCCGGGCGGTGACGTCGTGATCGCCGTCTACTCACGCTCGACCGGCACGGTCCGCATCATCTGCGGGCAGGGGCCGATGCCGCAAGCGGCGACGATCGACGCGTTCGCCGCGCTCGGCATCAAGCAGATGCCCGCGGGCGGCCTGCTCCCGGCCACCGTGCCGGGAGCGTTCGGGGCCTGGATGCGGTTGCTCGGCGAGTTCGGCACCATGTCGCTGGACTCGGTCCTCGAGCCGGCGATCGGGTACGCCTCCCGCGGCTATCCGCTGCTGCCCGCCGCGGCGTCGACGATCGGGGCGATGGCCGGGCTGTTCCGCACCGAGTGGAGCGAGTCGGCCCGTACCTACCTGCCGGGCGGCGCCGTCCCGGCCGCCGGGTCCCGGATGCGCAACGAGGTGCTGGCCGACACCTATCGACGGCTGATCCGCGAGGCGCGGGCCGCGTCGGCGGACCGGGAAGCGCAGATCGAGGCAGCTCATACCGCCTTCTACCAGGGCTTCGTCGCCGAGGCGATCGACCGCTTCGCGCGCACCAGCGAGGTGTTCGACTCGACCGGGCGGCGGCACCGCGGCCTGCTCACCGGCGACGACCTGGCGACGTGGCGGCCGGGCGTCGAGGACTCGTGCGCGCTGCCGTACCGGGAGTTCACCGTCCACAAGCCGGGACCCTGGTCCCAGGGTCCGGTGTTCCTGCAGCAGCTCGCCCTGCTCGACGGGTGTGACCTGCGCTCGATGGGGCTGGGCAGCGCCGAGTACGTGCACACCGTCGCCGAGGCCGCCAAGCTCGCGTTCGCCGACCGGGAGGCGTGGTACGGCGACCCGTTACACACCCCGGTGCCGATGGACGACCTGCTGGCCGCCGGATACTCCGCCGAGCGGCGCTCGCTCATCGGCGAGCACGCGAACCTCGACCCGCAGCCCGGACGGCCGGACGGCGCCGAGCCGTGGATCCCGCAGGCCGAGCCGGAGGAGCCGGGCGCGGACGAGCCGGAGTGGATGACCCACCTGCGCAGCGGCCTGCCCACCGTCACCCCGGCCGGCCCGCGGGCCGGCGCCGGGAACACCTGCACGGTGGCGGTCGCCGACGCGTGGGGCAACCTGGTCGTCGCCGTACCCAGCGGTGGCTGGCTCAAGAGCTCCCCGGTCATCCCGGAGCTCGGTTTCGCCCTCGGCACCCGTGGCCAGACGGCGTGGCTCGCCGACGGACACCCCAACTCCCTCGCGCCCGGACGGCGGCCGCGCACCACGCTGAGCCCCAGCATCGTGCTGCGCGACGGCGCGCCGTTCTCGGCCTTCGGCACCCCGGGCGGTGACCAGCAGGACCAGTGGACGCTGCACGCGTTCCTGGCGGTCGCCGAGTTCGGACTCGAACCGCAGGCGGCGGCCGAGCTGCCCGCCTGGCACATCGACCACTTCGCCCAGTCGTTCGCGCCGCGCGTCTCGCGGCCGGGTGTGGTGGTCGTGGAGCGCTCGTTCGACCCTGCCGTGCTGGCCGAACTGGAGAGGAGAGGTCACCGGCTCGACGTGGTGCCGGAGTCCACGCTCGGCAAGGTCTGCTCCGCCGGCGTCGACCCGGCCACCGGTTTCCTGCGGGCCGCGGCCGGCCCGCGCGGCCGTCAGGCGTACGCCGTCTGCCGTTGATCTCCCTTTCTTCTTCGAGGCGGTAGCCATGTTCGTGCCCAGCCACTACCAGATCCAGGACGAGAACTGGCACCGCCGGATCATCGACGGTCACCCGCTGGCGACGCTCACCACCAACGGCGAGACCGTGCCGTGGGCGTCGCGCCTGCCGGCCCTCGTCGCCCCGGGCGAGCCGGAGTCCGGCCCGCTCACCGGCACCGAGCTCTACGGCCATCTCAACCGGGCCAACCCGCACTGGAAGGTGCTGACCGACGGCGGACACGCCCGGCTGATGTTCGACGGGCCGGGCGGCTTCGTCACGCCGGCCGTCTACCCCGGTGACCCGTCGGCCCCGACGTGGAACTTCGCGGCCGTGCACGTGTGCGGGCGCCTGCAGCTGATCCATGATCCGGAGGAGACGCTCCAGGTCGTGCGGTGGACGGCGGAGCAGCTGGAGAAGCGCTTCGGCGCGGGCTGGGACCAGACCGCGTCGGTCGGCTACTTCCGCCGGATCCTGCCCGGCGTGGGCGCCTTCCGGCTGCGGATCGAGGCGGTCGAGGGGCTGTTCAAGTTCAGCCAGGAGAAGCCGGCCGACGTTCAGGAGTCGGTGATCCGGCGTTACGAGGCCGATGACAGCGGAACCGGCCGGCCGATCGCCCGGCTGATGCGTGAGGCGGGGATGGGCCAGCCGGCCGGGGGCGGAATGCCTGGCCAGGCGCGTGACGGCGCCGCCGGGGTCTGCCCGTTCTGACCGTTCCGGGATAGCCTCAAGATCAATCGACCACAGGGCGGTGTGCCCCGTAACGTCCCGATGTATGGCACTCATCGCTCACACCGCGCAGGCGCTGCCCACCGAGACGCTGGACCAGCTGCGTTCGGCCGTCGCGAGGGCCACCCGACCCGAGCAGCTGGGCGGCCGCAGCCCCTACCACTACACCTTCTGGTACTCGCTGGCGACGCCGCCGCGCAACATCGTCGAGGCGGCCGTCCGGGACCACCTCGTGCATCACATCCCCGCCGAGGTCCGCACGGCCGCCGTCGGTGTCGAGTGGTGGCTCGGGCGGCTGGCTCCCCCGTACGCCTCGAACTTCGAATTCGGTCTGCACCGGGACATCGGTGAGGACCCCGAGACCGGCAGGCTGGATTCCCCCATGCTGTCCAGCGTCATGTACCTGACCGACGTCGACGACGGCCCGCTGATGGTCTTCGCCGGCGAGCCCTCGCCGGAGGCGCAGGACCGGGAGTTCGTCTTCCCGGCCGAGAATCTGTACGTCACGTTCCCGGGGCATCTGTGGCACTCCGTGGGCAATCGGGCCGATGTACGCCGAGAACCGCCGGCCGCTCCGGAGCATCGGGAGCGGCTGACGGTCCTGGTGAACTGGTGGCCGTACCAGCCGGGTGACATCGCCGCCGAGCCGATGAAGCAGGTCGCCGCGGCGTACGACGGGTCGATGTACCCCGAGCTGCGGGCCGCGGTCGCCAGCGCTCAGATCTCCTCGTAAGCCATCCGCCGGGTGACGGCGCCGCTGATCGCCGAGGCCAGCTGGTCGACATGCCCGGGATCGAAGAGGCTCAGGTGGCTTCCCTCGATCTCGGTGATTTCCAGCTCGGCGACGAAGGCGCCCCACCCGCGGTCGTCGTCCAGGTACCCCGGGGGGAACTGCGGCGCGCCGGCGGGCAGCGGGTCGCTGGCGCGCAGCAGGTCCACCTCGGCCGGGTAGAACTCCGGCCAGTAGTCGAGGAACGCGGCCCGGTTACGCTCGACCATCCCGGTCAGCTCGGCCAGCGCTACGGCGGCGCCGGCCTCGGCGCCCTCCAGGCGCAGCACGTCGAGGGCCAGGCAGGCGGCGCGCACCTCGGCGGCCTCCTCCGCCGAGGACATGAACGAGGGCGGCGCCCAGGTGTCGAGCAGCAGCGTCGCGGCGACCCGCTCGCCGCGCAGCAGCCACTGCCGGGCCATCTCGACGGCCACGCAGCCGCCCATCGACCAGCCGGCGAGCACGACGGGGGCGACGCCGCGCACCGCGTCGACGGCGGCCACGTACCGGGCGGCGATCTCCTCGATCGTCACCGCCGGGTCGTCCGGCAGCGACTGCAGGGCGTACACCGCGAACTCGGTGCGCAGCCGCTGGGCCACCTCGTAGAAGGGCAGTACCGACCCGCTCGCCGCGTGCACGAACACCACCAGGGGCGCGCCGGGGTTCTCGATCAGGTTGATCAGGTGGTCCTCCAGCGCCGGGGCGGCCTGCGCCGCGCCCAGCGTCGCCGCCAGGTCGCGGACCTTCGGGCCGGTGAAGACGTCCTGTACGGACGGCCGCAGCCCGAGCTCGCTCGCGCACTCCTCGATCAGCTTGAACACCAGCAGCGAGTGACCGCCCAGGTCGAAGAAGCTGTCGGTGACGCTGACCGTGTCGCGGCGCAGCAGCCGGGCGTAGATCGCGGCGAGCCGGGCCTCCAGCTCGGTCTCCGGCGCGACGAAGTCCTCTTCGTCGACGAGCACGTCGTCGCCGCGCAGGTCGAGCAAGGCGGTGACGTCGATCCCGCCGTCGCCGGTACGTGCGATCCGGTCCACCACCGTGACGCTGCCCGGCACCAGATAGTCGGGCAGCCGCCCGGCGGCGCCGGCGGCGAGCTCCGCCACCGACAGGGTCCGGTCACCGGAGGGCACCACGAAGGCGGCGAGACCGCCCTCCGGCGCCGCGATGACCGCGCACAGGGCCACGCCGCCCTGCCCGGTGAAGGCCGATTCGACCGTGGCCCGCTCGACGCGCATCCCGTGGACCGTGATCTGCCGGTCGATCGGGCCGAGGAGTTCCAGCACACCGTCCGCCCGGCGCCGGCAGAGTTCGCCGGTGCGAACCATGCGGGCGCCGGGCACGCCGAAAGGGTCGGCCACGAACCTTTCCGCCGTGGCCGCGGGCAGCCGGTGGTAGCCGCGGGCCAGGCCTGCCTCCCCGCCGACGTACAGCTCGCCGGCCACGCCGACCGGCACCGGCTCCAGCGCCTCGTCCAGCACGTACCGGGCGTGGTGTGCCGCCAGCCGGCCCGTCTCCGGCCACCCCCGCCAGGTGATGATCTCGCCGGGGAAGCCGGCGACGGTCACCGGTTCGCCGCCGCAGAAGACCCGGCGCAGCGACCCGCCGCCGGCACCGTCCAGCGGCACCGACGGCGTGGTCGCGAGGGTGGTGACGCGGTACTCGTTGACGTAGTCCAGCAGGCGCCGCGGGTCCTGGTGCACCACGGGCGGGCAGAGCAGGACCGTGCCGCCGTACGACAGGGGCCAGAACGCGCCGTCGGGCGTCTCCGGGAGCACCACTTCGCCGGGGCTGACGGGATAAGTGCGCTGCAGGTCCGCGACCTCGGCCAGCGCCGCGCCCACGCCACGGGCGACGGAGCCCACCAGGCTGAGCAGGTCATGTCCCTCCGCGACCGGCGGGGCGTCGGTGGCCGTCTTCCACCGCTCGGCGTCCGCGAACGAGACCACCTGCCACGGTCCGGCCGGCACCTGAGCCGCCGTCGCCTGATCGGTGATCACCGCGTCCGGGGCGGTGCCGGCCAGCCGCTCCGGCTCGATCTCCGTGTACGGGGCGCCCAGTTTGGCCGCGGCGTACCGGGCGACGATCTGGTCGGCGCCGTGGGCGAGGCACAGCGCCACGACGGCACCGGGCCGGACGCCGGCATCGAGGAGCGCCCACGCCAGCCGGTTGGCCCGGCCGTTCAGCTGCGCGTAGGTCACCGCCCCCTCGCCGGTGCGTACCGCCACCGCGTCCGGGGTGCGGCGGGCCTGCTCCTCGAACGGCTGCGCCATCGTCCGGTACGGGATGTCCGGCCGCTCGGACCCGGCCGTCCCACGCATGCTGCGCTCGCGTTCGGCCGGGGACAGCAGCGGCAGCTCGAACGCCCGCTCGTCGGGGTGCTCGGCACCCGCGACCAGCAGGTTCTCCAGGACGCCGGCGAAGCGGAGCGCGGTCGGCCTCTCGAACAGGTCGGCGGCGTAGATGAGCACGCCGCTCATCCCGTCCCGGTCGGTGAACAGGCTCGCCGCCAGGTCCCACATCGCGGCGTTCGTGTCCAGCTCGGCGCCGAGGTCGGCGGTGCCGCCCGCCCCGGTGGACTGCACGTTCACCATGGTCTGGAACACCGCCTGCACGCCGGAGAGCCGGGGCAGATTCAGTTCCGCCACCACCCGGTCGAAAGGCACCGTCTGGTGGTCGTGTGCCTCCAGGACGGTCTCGTGCACCGCGCGGACGACCTCGCGGAACGTCGGGTCACCGCTGAGGTCGGTACGCAGCGGCGCCGACTTCACGAAGCACCCCACGATCGACTCGGCGACCTCGTGGTCGCGGCCGGCCAGCGGGGCGCCGACGATGATGTCGCGCTGCCCGGTCATCCGGGCCAGGAACAGCTTGTACGCGGCCATGACAACCACGAACAGGGTGACACCCTCGTCCGCCGCGAGCTGCCGCAGCCGGGCCAGTGCCGGGGCGGAAATCGCGAGGGGCACGGTGCCACCGGCCCGCCGCGACGTGGCCGGCCGGGGATGGTCCCGCGGCAGGTCCAGCACCGGCAGGTCACCGGCCAGCCTGGCGGTCCAGTAGGACAGGTCCCGCTGGACCGCCGCCTCGTCGGCGTTGCGCTGCTCCCAGGCCACGTAGTCGAGGAAGCCGACCGGTGGCGGCGGGTCGAGCGTACGGCCGGCCAGCAGAGCGTCGAGCTCGGCGACGACCATCGCCCGGGACAGCCCGTCGATGACGATGTGATGGAAGTTGACCACCAGCATGGTCCGGTCGCCGGGCAGGGCGAAGCCGATGACCTGGAAGAAGCACGGCCCGTCGAGCGGGAACGGGCGCTGAGCGGCCTCGTTGCCGGCCGCGGTGGCACGCGCCTGCGCCTCGCCGGCCGGCAGGTGCCGCAGGTCGTGCCAGCTCACCGGCGGCTCGACCGGGCCGTCGTCCTGCTGCATCGGCACGCCGTCACGCTCGAACATCCGCACCCGCAGCACATCGTGGCGGGCCATCAGCTCCGCGGTGGCCGCGCGCACCGTCGGCAGGTCCACCGCCCGGTCCAGGGTCCGCAGCTCCGGCAGGCTGTACTCGCTGGTGTCCGGGTACTGGCGGCAGGAGAACCAGATCCTGGCCTGCGGCGGGTTGAGGGGCACCGGGGTGCCCTGCGGTACCCGCGCGATGCGCGGGCCCCGCGTCGCGGTGCTGCGCTCGCGCAGCAACTCCATGAGCATCCGCTGTTGGTCCATGTCCAATGTGGTCATACCATCATCCCTCCTGGCCGCCGCGGTGCGCGGCGTCGTCGTCGGAGAGCGCGGCCAGCTCGGCGACCAGCGCCTTCTCCAGGTACTCAGCGACACCGGCGATCGTCGGCGCGCTGAAGAACTGTCGTACGGTGACGGCCACCCGGAACCGGGTCTTGACCCGGTGCAGCATCTGCAGGGCCGACAGTGAGGTGCCGCCGGCCTCGAAGAAGTTCTGCCGCCGGCCGATCCGCTCGACGTTCAGCAGGTCACGCCACACCTCGGCGAGCTGCGACTCGATCAGCGAGGTGGTCTCGGAGACCCCGGCGCGGGCGCCGCGGTCCTGCGCGGTCGGCGCCGGCAACGCCTGCCGGTCGACCTTGCCGGACGGGGTGAGCGGCAGCGCGTCGAGTTTCACGTAGACCGCCGGCAGCAGGTACCGGGACAGGTAACCGGCCGCGTGCTCCGCCACGTCGGTGACGTCCGCGCCGGGCCCCACCAGGTAGGCGACGATCTCCTTGGTCCCGGGCTCGTCCTCCCGGATCCGCACGGCCGCCTGCTCGACCGCCGGGTGGCCGCGGAGCACCTCCTCGATCTCGCCGGGCTCCACCCGTACGCCCCGGACCTTGGCCTGCCCGTCGGTGCGCCCGGCGTAGTGCAGCAGGCCGTCGTCGTCGCGGACCGCCAGGTCGCCGGTGCGGTAGATCCGCTCCCCCGGTGTCACCGGCCAGGGGTGCGGCAGGAAACGTTCGGCGGTGAGGCCCGGCCGGCCGAGGTAGCCGCGGGCCAGGCCGTCGACGCCGGCGACGTAGAGCTCGCCCACGACGCCGGGGGTGACCGGCTGCAACGCCTCGTCGAGCACGAACAGCCGGTAGCCGTTGACGGCCCGACCCATCGGGACGCCGCCGCCGTCCGGGAAGTCCCGGCCGCTCCAGAGCGCGACCTCCGACGTCTCGGTCTGGCCGTACGCGTTGTCCAGCTCGACGTCGAAGTGGGCGGCGAAGCGGCGCAGCAACGCGGCCGGTACCGCCTCGCCGGAGGTCTGCACGCGGTCGAGGTCCGGATATTTGGTGGCGGAGACCGTGGCCAGGTACATGTCCAGCATCGACGGGACGAAGTGGGCGAGCACGGTGTCCGGCGCGGCGAGCAACTGGGCCAGGTACGGCACGTCGGTCTCGGTGCCGGCCTCGGCCAGCAGCACCGTCGCGCCGGCCCCTAGCGTCGCGAAGATCTCCCAGATCGCCACGTCGAAGATCAGCGGGGTCTTGTGCACCACCCGGCGGCCCGGGCCCAGCTGGTAGCGGCGGCCGATCCACTCCACTCGCGACGCCGCGCAGCCGTGATCGATGATCACGCCCTTGGGCCGGCCGGTCGAACCGGAGGTGTAGTAGACGAACGCCGTGTTGCGGGCATGTATCGCGACGTCCGGGCCGTCCGTCCCGGTGGCGGCGGCCGGGTCGATGACCGGCACGCCCTCCAGCCCGTCCGGAGGCGCGGACGTGATCACCGCGGCCATCGCGGAGTCGGCGGCGATCCAGCGCAGCCGCTCGGCCGGGTATCCGGTGTCCAGCGGCACGAACCCGGCGCCGGCGCGGAGCACACCGAGCACCGCCGCGACCGAGGTGACCGAGCGCTCGACGCAGACACCGACCAGCGCCTCCGGGCCGATGCCTTGGGCGGCCAGGGTGGCCGCGACCGCCTCGGCACGGGCGTCCAGCTCGGCGTAGCTGACGGCAGTCGTCCCGGCCTGCACGGCCACCGCCGACGGGTCGCGGGCCAGCGCCGCGCGGAAACCGTCGTGCAGCAGTGTGCCGGCGGCGCCGCGGTCCCGGTGGTCGGCGTTGATCGCGG
>NZ_JBFAMU010000056.1:0-19158 GCF_040656655.1 Micromonospora sp. NPDC049799 | reverse complement strand
GGCTCACAAGGGCACCACGATGAACTTCGACGGCTTCAACGCCGACCAGAAGTACCAGTACCTCCTGGTGTGGATCACCGAGTTGCCCTCGAACGGGTGGCCGCGGCGGCGGGAGCCGGCTCGCCGACGCCGGCAGCACCGCCCCGGACGTGAAGGCCCCCGACGACAAGTCGCCGGAGATCCGGGCCGCCGAGACGCGGCAGCCGGACGCGCACACCGCCGTCCCGGACGCCCCCGGCACCAAGGTCCCGACCGACAGCACCGCCCCGGCCCCCCGGGACGCGCAGGAGGCCGAGGCCGCCGGTGTCGCCGCCAACGCGCCGGCCGGTGACGGCAAGCCCGCCGGCGACGAGGCCGCGGCGCAGGAGCGCAACCTGAAGGAAGCGGAGGCAGGGACGGGCACCGATGGCCCGGGCTCCGCCGTCGCGAGCGAAACGGGGGTCCAGAAGTGACCGCTCCTCGGCCGGAGACGCTGGCCAAGCTCACCCCGGTGCTGACCAAGCGCTGGCTCTCGCCGGACGCCTGGCGGATCGGCACCTACGAGAAGCTCGACGGGTACGCGGCGCTGCGCAAGGCGCTGAAGGCCCACCCGGACGACCTGATCCAGCTGGTCAAGGACTCCGGCCTGCGCGGCCGGGGCGGCGCCGGCTTCCCCACGGGTCTCAAGTGGGGCTTCATCCCGCAGGGCGACGGCAAGCCGCACTACCTCGTGGTCAACGCCGACGAGGGCGAGCCGGGCACCTGCAAGGACCTGCCGCTGATGACCCACGACCCGCACTCACTGGTCGAGGGCGTGATCATCGCGTCGTACGCGATCCGCGCCAACCGGGCCTACATCTACATCCGGGGCGAGGCGGTGCACGCCGCCCGACGGCTGCGCAACGCCGTGCAGGAGGCGTACGCCAAGGGCTACCTCGGGAAGAACATCATGCGCAGCGGCTTCGACCTGGAGCTGGTGGTGCACTCGGGTGCCGGGGCGTACATCTGCGGTGAGGAGACCGCGCTGCTGGACTCACTGGAGGGCTTCCGGGGTCAGCCCCGGCTGCGCCCGCCGTTCCCGGCGACCCACGGCCTGTACGCGAGCCCGACCGTGGTGAACAACGTCGGCACCATCGCCAGCGTGCCGTACATCGTGCTGGGCGGTGCGGACTGGTGGAAGACCATGGGCACGGAGAAGTCCTCCGGGCCGATGATCTACTCGCTGTCCGGCCGGGTCGCCAACCCGGGGCAGTACGAGTGCACGATGGGCGTGACGCTTCGGGAGCTGCTGGAGCTGGCCGGCGGGATGCGGCCGGGCCACAACCTGCGGTTCTGGACTCCGGGCGGCTCGTCGACGCCGCTGCTGACCGCCGAGCACCTCGACGTGCCGCTGGACTTCGAGGGGGTGGCCGCCGCCGGCTCCATCCTCGGCACGACGGCCACGCAGATCTTCTCGGACCAGGACTGCCCGGTGTACGCGACGTACCGGTGGCTGGAGTTCTACCACCACGAGTCGTGCGGCAAGTGCACCCCGTGCCGCGAGGGCAACTACTGGATGGTCCGGGTCTACCGGCGGATCCTCGCCGGCCAGGGCACCCACGAGGACCTGGACACCCTGCTCGACACCTGCGACAACATCCTCGGCCGCTCGTTCTGCGGCCTGGGTGACGGCGCTACCAGCTCGGTGACCTCGTCGCTGAAGTACTTCAAGCAGGACTACCTCGACTACATCGAGGGTCGTACCGCGCCGAAGCTCTCCGACAAGCAGCTGGTTGGAGCCCACTGATGACGGACGTAGTCAAGCAGACCGAGACGGTCACGCTCACCATCGACGGCGTCGAGGTCACCGCCCCGAAGGGGACGCTGCTGATCCGGGTCGCCGAGCAGATGGGCACCGAGATCCCCCGGTTCTGCGACCACCCGCTGCTGGCCCCGGCCGGCGCGTGCCGGCAGTGCCTGGTCGAGGTGGAGGGGCAGCGCAAGCCCGTCGCCTCCTGCACCCAGACGGTCGCCGACGGCATGGTGGTCCGCACCCAGCTCACCTCCCCGGTCGCCAAGAAGGCGCAGGAGGGGGTCATGGAGCTGCTGCTGATGAACCACCCGCTCGACTGCCCGATGTGCGACAAGGGCGGCGAGTGCCCGCTGCAGAACCAGGCGATGTCCACGGGCCGCACCGACTCGCGGTTCCACGAGCACAAGCGGGAGTACCCGAAGCCGCTGCCGATCAGCACCCAGGTGCTGCTCGACCGCGAGCGCTGCGTGCTCTGCCAGCGCTGCACCCGGTTCTCCGAGGAGATCGCCGGCGACAAGTTCATCGACCTGATGGGCCGGTCGTCCGCCGAGGAGATCAACATCTACCGGGACGAGGCGTACGGGGAGGAGGGCGACTCCGGTGACGTGCCGTTCAACTCGTACTTCTCCGGCAACACCGTGCAGATCTGCCCGGTGGGTGCCCTGACCGGGGCCCAGTACCGGTTCCGGGCCCGCCCGTTCGACCTGGTCTCCAGCCCCAGCGTGTGCGAGCACTGCTCGGCCGGTTGCGCGCAGCGCACCGACTGGCGGCGCGGCAAGGTCATGCGCCGGCTGGCCGGCGATGACCCGGCGGTCAACGAGGAGTGGAACTGCGACAAGGGCCGGTGGGCTTTCCAGTACACCCGCGCCTTCGACCGGCTCACCACCCCGCTGGTCCGTGACGAGCGCACCGGTGAACTGCGCGAGGCCTCCTGGAGCGAGGCGCTCAGCGTCGCCGCCGACGGGCTGCGTGCGGCCCGGGACGGCGGGCAGGGCACGGCGGTGCTCACCGGCGGCCGGCTGACCGTCGAGGACGCCTACGCGTACGGCAAGTTCGCGCGGGTCGCCCTGCACACCAACGACATCGACTTCCGCGCCCGCCCGGTCTCCCGCGAGGAGGCCGACTTCCTGGCCAGCAGCGTCGCCGGGACCACCGACGTGACCTACGCCGACGTGGAGAACGCTCCCGCCGTGGTACTGGTCGGCCTGGAGCCGGAGGAGGAGTGCCCCATCCTCTTCCTGCGGCTGCGCAAGGCGTACCTGAAGAAGACCCTGACGGTGTACGCGATCGCGCCGTTCGCCACGCGTGGCCTGGAGAAGCTCGGCGCCAAGCTGGCCCGGGTGGTGCCGGGCGAGGAAGCCAGCGTGCTCGCCGAGCACGCGACGGTCGCCGAGGCGCTGGGCCAGCCGGGCGCGATCCTGATCGTCGGCGAGCGGCTGGGTGGCGTACCGGGCGGGCTCTCCGCGGCGGCGGCGGTCGCCCGGCGTACCGGTGCGAAGCTGGCCTGGGTGCCGCGGCGGGCGGGTGACCGCGGCGCGGTCGACGTCGGCTGCCTGCCCAACCTGCTGCCCGGCGGACGCCTGGTGACCGAGCCGGCCGGCCGGGCCGAGCTGGGCGAGGCGTGGGACATCCCGGCCGGGGTCATCCCGAGCCAGGCGGGCCGGGACACCGACGGCATCCTCACCGCGGCGGCGAACGGCCAGTTGGGCGCGCTGGTGGTGGCCGGGGTCGACCCGGCCGACCTGGCCGACCCGAGGCTGGCCGAGGCCGCCCTGGACGCGGTGCCGTTCCTGGTCAGCCTGGAACTGCGCAACAGCGCCGTGGCCCGGCGGGCGAACGTGGTCTTCCCGGTCGCCCCGGTGGTCGAGAAGGCCGGCAGCTTCCTGGACTGGGAGGGCCGCCTGCGCACCTTCGAGGCGGTGCTGAACACCGCCGCGATGACCGACGCCCGGATCCTGGACGCGCTCGCCGCGCAGCTCGACGTGCGGCTCGGCACCGGTGACGTGCCGAGCATCCGGCGTGAGCTGGGCGCCCTGCCCCGGACCCGCACCGACCGCCCGGCCCCGCCGTCGGTGGAGCCGGGCCCGGTGCCGCACCCGGGTGCCGGTGAGGCCGTGCTCGCGACCTGGCACCAGCTGGTCGACCTGGGCAGCCTGATCGACGGCGACGAGCACCTCGCCGGCACCGCCCGCCCGCCGGTGGTCCGGCTGGGCAAGGGCACGGCGGAGGCGCTCGGCGTCGCCGACGGCGACCCGGTCACGGTCGGGACCGACCGCGGCGGGGTCACCCTGCCGGCGGCGGTCACCGAGATGCCCGACGGGGTCGTCTGGCTGCCGACCAACTCGCCCGGCTCGACCGTCCGGCGCAGCCTCGGCGTGCCGGCCGGCGCGGTCGTCCGGGTCTCGGCCTCCACGGTGGCGGCCGACCTTCCCCACCAGGCCGACGCGACCGAGCCGGTCGCGGCGGACGCGGCCGGCCGTCCCGGTCCGCTCCTCAACTCCGGGGGTGTCGCATGACCTTCCTCGCACAGGACCCGACCCTGGCCGACTTCGGCCGGGACCCGTGGTGGCTGGTCCTCGGCAAGATCGTCTTCGCCTTCGCGTTCGGCCTGCTCGCCACCCTGCTCGGCGTCTGGTTCGAGCGGCGGGTCGTCGGTCGGATGGCGGTGCGGCCGGGCCCCAACCAGGTCGGCCCGTTCGGCCTGCTGCAGACCCTCGCCGACGGCTTGAAGATGGCCTTCAAGGAGGACATCCTGCCGAAGTCGGCGGACAAGATCGTCTACTTCTTCGCGCCGGTCATCTCGGTGGTGTGCGCGGTCACCGCGCTCTCGGTGATCCCGTTCGGCCCGATGGTCAGCATCTTCGGCCACCAGACGCCGTTGCAGGTCACCGACGTGCCGGTCGCGGTGCTGCTGGTGCTGGCGTGCTCGTCGATGGCCGTCTACGGCGTGGTGCTGGCCGGCTGGGCGTCCGGCTCGACGTACCCGCTGCTCGGTGGTCTGCGGTCCAGCGCCCAGCTGATCTCCTACGAGATCGCGCTCGGCCTCTCCGTCGTCGCGGTCTTCATGTCCGCTGGCACGATGTCCACCAGCGGCATCGTCGCCGCGCAGGGCAGCGGCAACCAGCTGAGCGTGTTCGGCGCCGACATCCCGGCCCCCGGCTGGTACGCGATCCTGCTCTTCCCGAGCTTCGTCATCTTCTTCATCTCGATCGTCGGCGAGACCAACCGGGCGCCGTTCGACCTGCCGGAGGCGGAGTCGGAGCTGGTGGCCGGCTTCATGACCGAGTACAGCTCGCTGAAGTTCGCGCTCATCATGCTCTCCGAGTACGTCGCGATGGTCACCATGTCGGCCTTCACCGTGACGCTGTTCCTCGGCGGCTGGCGGGCGCCCTGGCCGATCACCCTCTGGGAGGGCGCCAACTCCGGCTGGTGGCCGCTGCTGTGGTTCTTCGGCAAGGTCGTCCTGCTGGTGTTCGTCTTCGTGTGGCTGCGGGGCACGCTGCCCCGGCTGCGCTACGACCAGTTCATGCGCCTGGGCTGGCGGGTCCTGCTCCCGATCAACCTCGTCTGGCTCCTGGTCCTCGGTGGCCTGCGCTCGATCGAGGACTGGGACACCCGCGGCAAGGTGATCGCGGTCGGCATCCCGGCCGGCATCCTGCTGCTGGCCACGCTCTTCTGGCCGAGCCGGAAGCCGACGGTGCAGCCGACGGTCCAGGAACAGGTCGACAACCGGCCACCCGGCAGCTTCCCGCTGCCGCCGATGGACCTGCAGGTACCCCCGAGCCCGCGCACCCGGCGCGTGGTCGCCGAGCGGGAGCCGGCCAACGTCGCCGCCGGCCCGGACTCTCAGGAGGTGTGACGTGGGCGCGATCACCGGAACGTTCAAGGGCTTCGGTGTCACCTTCTCGCACATGTTCAAGAAGGTCGTCACCACCGACTACCCGTTCAAGCCGCCGGTCTCGGCGCCGCGCTACCACGGGCGGCACATCCTCAACCGGCACCCGGACGGGCTGGAGAAGTGCATCGGCTGCGAGCTGTGCGCCTGGGCCTGCCCGGCGGACGCGATCTACGTGGAGGGTGGCGACAACACCGAGGAGCAGCGCTTCTCCCCGGGTGAGCGGTACGCCAGCGTCTACCAGATCAACTACGCCCGCTGCATCTTCTGCGGCCTCTGCATCGAGGCCTGCCCCACCCGCTCGCTGACCATGAGCAACGAGTACGAGCTGGCCCGGGACAACCGGCAGGACCTGATCTTCACCAAGGAGCAGCTGCTCGCGCCGCTGCTGCCCGGGATGGAGCAGCCGCCGCACCCGATGCGCCTCGGCGAGAGCGAGAAGGACTACTACGTCGGTTCGCTGACCAACCCGGGCACCTCGGCCGGCGCGGAACGCTCCCCGATGGGCCCCGGCCGCTACCAGGTCGAGGAGCACCCCGGGGTGACCTTCCCCGGTGCCGAGCAGCACGCCCAGCGGGCCGCCGCCGCCAAGGGAGACGACGCATGACAACGCAGACGGTGCTCGCCGCGGCGGGCGAGGTGTCCGGCGGTGAGCAGGTCACCTTCTGGATCCTCGCCCCGCTGGCGCTGCTCGGCGCGATCGGCATGGTCGCCGCCCGCAACGCGGTGCACTCGGCCCTGTGGCTGGTGCTCACCATGCTCTGCCTGGGCGTGTTCTACGTCCTCCAGGCCGGGCCGTTCATCGGCATGGTGCAGATCATCGTCTACACCGGCGCCATCATGATGCTGTTCCTGTTCGTGCTGATGCTGGTCGGTCGGGACGCCTCCGACTCGCTGATCGAGACCCTGCGGGGTCAGCGGGTCGCGGCGATCGCGCTGGGGCTCGGCTTCGCCGGTCTGGTCGGCGGGGGCCTGTGGCGCGCGCTGGACGGCACCACCGCGGTGGGCCTGGAACAGGCCAACGCCGAGGGCAACGTGCAGGGCATCGCCCGGCTGCTCTTCACCAAGTACGTCTTCGCCTTCGAGCTGACCTCGGCGCTGCTCATCACCGCGGCGGTCGGCGCGATGGTCCTGGCGCACGTGGAGCGGCGCAAGGAGGACCGGATGGACCAGATCGCCACGATGAAGGCGCGGTTCGCCCCCGGCAACTACCCCGGCCCGAAGCCCGGCCCGGGTGTGTTCGCCACGTCCTCCTCGGTGGCCACCCCGGCCCGCCTGCCCGACGGCCGGCTGACCGACCGGAGCACGCCGGACATCCTGCCGGTACGCGAGCTCTCCGCGCAGGAGACTTCGCTGAAGGGGACGGACAAGTGACACCCGACTACTACCTCGTCCTCGCCGCGGTGCTGTTCACCATCGGCGCCGCCGGGGTGCTCATCCGGCGCAACGCGATCGTGCTCTTCATGTGCGTCGAGCTGATGCTCAACGCCGCCAACCTGACGCTGGTCACCTTCAGCCGGATCAACGGTGACCTCAACGGCCAGATCATGGCGTTCTTCGTGATGGTGGTGGCGGCGGCCGAGGTCGTGGTCGGGCTCGCCATCATCATGTCGATCTTCCGGACCCGGCGCTCCGCGAGCGTCGACGACGCCAACCTGCTGAAGTACTGAGGGGCCTGCGGTGATGGAGATTCTGGCGAACGCTCCGGTCGAACCGGTGGGCACCGTCACGTACGCCACGGCGGACGGACTGCTCGGCAGCGTCTGGCTGCTGGTAGCGATTCCACTGGTGAGCGCCGCGATCCTGCTGCTGCTCGGCCGGCGTGCCGACCGCTGGGGCCACTGGCTCGGCGTGGGCGCCATCGGCGCCGCGTTCCTGCTGGGCCTGACCTACTTCCTCCAGCTTCGCGGCCTGGAGAACAAGTCCGTCGAGCTGAGCCTCTGGGACTTCATCACCGTCGGCGAGCTGCGGGTGGACTTCGGTCTGCTCTTCGACCCGCTGGCCGGTGTCTTCGTCCTGCTGATCACCGGGGTGGGTTTCCTCATCCACCTGTACGCGGTGGAGTACATGGCGCACGACGCCGGCCGGCGTCGGTTCTTCGCGTACTTCAACCTGTTCGTCGCCGCGATGCTCCTGCTGGTGCTCGGCAACAACTACGTGATGCTCTACTTCGGCTGGGAGGGCGTCGGTCTGGCGTCGTACCTGCTGATCTCCTTCTGGTACGAGCGGCCGAGCGCCGCGACGGCCGGCAAGAAGGCGTTCCTGATGAACCGGGTCGGCGACGCCGGTCTGGCCATCGGCATCTTCATCATGTTCGCCACCCTGGGCACCACGCAGTACGACGAGGTCTTCACCGGGGTCGGCTCGCTGACCGCCACCACGGTGCTGGTGCTCGGCCTGCTCCTGCTGCTCGGCGCGACCGGCAAGTCCGGCCAGTTCCCGCTCCAGGCGTGGCTTCCGGACGCGATGGAGGGCCCGACCCCCGTGTCGGCGCTCATCCACGCGGCGACGATGGTCACCGCCGGCGTCTACCTGATCGCCCGGTCGAACCCGATCTTCTCGGCAAATTCGACGCTCCAGCTCGTCGTGGTGAGCGTCGGCGCGCTGACGCTGCTGATCGGCTGCATCATCGGTGCCGCGAAGGACGACATCAAGCGGGTGCTGGCCTGGTCGACCGTCAGCCAGATCGGCTACATGTTCCTCGGTGTCGGCCTGGGCGGCGCGGCGTACGCGCTGGCGATCGTGCACCTGCTGGCGCACGGCTTCTTCAAGGCCAACATGTTCCTCGGTGCCGGTTCGGTCATGCACGGCATGAAGGACCAGGTGGACATCCGGCGCTTCGGCGGGCTGTCGAAGCACATGAAGATCACCTGGATCACCTTCATGATGGGCTGGCTGGCCATCATCGGCATGTTCCCGTTCTCCGGCTTCTTCTCCAAGGAGCCGATCATCGTGGCCGCCTTCGAGCGGGACGACTGGACGGCCTGGCTCTTCGGCGGCGCCGCGCTGCTCGGTGCCGGGCTGACCGCCTTCTACATGACCCGGCTCTTCGTCCTCACCTTCCACGGCCCGAAGCGGTGGACCGAGGACATCGAGCACCCGCACGAGTCGCCGAAGCTGATGACGATCCCGCTGATCCTGCTGGCGATCGGGTCGGTCGGCGCCGGCTTCCTCCTGTCCACCTCCGTGCCCGACTGGCTGGAGGCGACCGCCGGGTTGGGCGCGCAGGAGGAGCCGCACGAGGCGGTCCTCTCGCACGCCGTGATCACCGCGCTCTCGCTGCTGGTCACCGTGGTCGGCGCCGGGCTGGCGTGGTTCCTGTTCCGGGCCGGCACGGCGACCGCGCCGCAGCCGGCCGGGATCCTGGTCACCGCCGCCCGACGCAACCTCTACACCGACGCCGTCAACGAGGCGGTCTTCGAGAAGCCGGGCATCTTCCTCACCCGGGCGCTGGTCTACCTCGACAACCGTGGCGTGGACGGGCTGGTCAACGGCTTGGCGGCCGGTGTCGGCGGTGGTTCGGGCCGGCTCCGGCGGCTGCAGACCGGCTTCGTCCGGTCGTACGCCACCTCGATCCTGGCCGGCGCGCTGCTGGTGGTGGCGGCGTTCCTGGCCGTCGAGGCGGGGTGGCTCGCGTGATCGACCTTCAGAGCTGGTCGGGAACCATCTCCCAGGCGGCCGTCGTCGGCGGACCGCGCAGTGACGACGGAGGTAAGGCCGCATAATGTCCGACTTCCCGTTCCTCTCGGTGCTCACCGTGGCGCCGCTGGTCGGTGCCCTGGTGGTGGCCTTCCTGCCGCGGAGCCGGCCGGAGCTGGCCAAGCAGGTGGCGCTCGGCTGGTCGCTGCTGGTGCTGGTGCTGTCGGTGGTCATGTGGGTGACCTGGCAGACCGGTGGTGAGCGGTTCCAGTTCCGCGAGTCCTACCCGTGGATCCCGAACTGGGGCGTCAACTTCACCTTCGCCGCCGACGGCATCGCACTGGTGATGCTGATGCTGATCGCGGTGCTGGTACCGCTGGTGATCCTGGCGTCCTGGCACGACGCGGACGCCTCGAAGCGGTCGGTGCCGGTCTACTTCGCGCTGCTGCTCGTCCTCGAGTGCACGATGATCGGCGTCTTCGCCGCCGCCGACGTGTTCCTGTTCTACGTGTTCTTCGAGGTCATGCTCGTGCCGATGTACTTCCTCATCGGCAGCTACGGAGGCCACCAGCGGCAGTACGCGGCGGTGAAGTTCTTCCTCTACTCGCTGGTCGGCGGTCTGTTCATGCTCGCCGCCGTGATCGGCCTCTGGGTGGTCGGCGGGAAGACGTTCGACTGGCAGGCGCTGTCCCAGGTGGACATCACCACCGGCACCGAGCGCTGGCTGTTCCTGGGCTTCTTCCTCGCCTTCGCGATCAAGGCGCCCTTCTTCCCGTTCCACACGTGGCTGCCGGACGCCGGTGGCGCGGCGCCCGCCGGTGCGGCGGCCCTGCTCGTCGGCGTGCTGGACAAGGTGGGCACCTTCGGCATCCTGCGCTACTGCCTGCCGCTCTTCCCGGACGCGGCGAAGTGGTTCGCGCCGTGGGCGCTGGCGCTGGGCGTGATCGGCATCATCTACGCCGCGCTGCTCGCGGTCGGCCAGAACGACCTGAAGCGGCTGGTGTCGTACACCTCGATCGCGCACTTCGGGTTCATCGGCGTCGGCATCTTCGCCTTCACCACCCAGGCGGGCACCGGGGCCGTGCTCTACATGGTCAACCATGGTCTCGCCACGGGCCTGCTCTTCCTCGTGGTCGGCATGCTGATCGCCCGCCGGGGCTCGGCGCTGATCAGCGACTTCGGTGGCGCGGGCAAGCTGGTGCCGGTCCTGGCGGGGGTGCTCTTCTTCGCCGGTCTCGCCTCGCTGGCGCTGCCCGGCACGGCACCGTTCGTCTCCGAGTTCCTGGTGCTGATCGGCACGTTCACGGTGAACAAGCCGGTCGCGGTGATCGCGACGCTCGGCATCATCCTGGCGGCGGCGTACGTGCTCTGGATGGTGCAGCGCACCACGCAGGGCACGCTCAACCCGGCGCTGACGGAGATCGACGGCATGAAGCGTGACCTGAACCTGCGCGAGAAGGTCGTGGTCGCCCCGCTGATCGCGCTGATCGTGCTGCTCGGCTTCTACCCGAAGCCGGTCACCGACGTGATCAACCCGGCGGTGCAGGCGACCATGCAGGACATCGACCGGACCGATCCCGCCCCCACCTCGGGCGGCACCGTCCAGGAGGCGGCGAAGTGAACGAGCTGCAACTCCCCTCGATCGACTACGGGGCACTCGCGCCGACGTTGATCATGCTGGGCGCCGCGCTGCTCGGCGTCCTGGTCGAGGCGTTCGTGCCCCGACGGCACCGGCACGTCGTCCAGCTGTCGCTGGCGCTGCTGGCGGTCCTCGCCGCGCTGACCATGGTCGTCCTGCACGCCGACGACCGGCTGGTCACCATCGGCGGTGCGATCGCCGTGGACGGGCCGGCGCTCTTCCTCCAGGGCGCGATCCTGGTGCTCGCCGCGATGTCGCTGCTGCTCATAGGTGAGCGCACGGTGGAGCGGGGCGGGTACTTCGTGGCCCAGGCCGCGGTCACCGCCGAGTCCGACGAGGACCGGCGGCAGGCCGAGGGGCAGAACGGCGCCACCGAGGTCTATCCGCTGACCACCTTCGCGATCGGCGGCATGCTGATCTTCGTGGCGGCGAACGACCTGCTGACCATGTTCATCGCGCTGGAGGTCTTCTCGCTGCCGCTCTACCTGCTCTGCGCGCTGGCCCGCCGCCGGCGCCTGCTGAGCCAGGAGGCGGCGCTGAAGTACTTCATGCTCGGCGCGTACGCCTCGGCGTTCTTCCTCTTCGGTGTCGCCCTGGTCTACGGCTTCACCGCCGGCATCCCGGGTCGCCCGGCCGGTGTCGACTTCGCCACCGTGAACGCCGCCGTCGCCGACTCCCCGGCCAGCCCGGTGCTGCTCTTCGCCGGCATGGCCATGCTCTCCATCGGCCTGCTGTTCAAGGCGGCCGCCGCGCCGTTCCATGTCTGGACGCCCGACGTCTACCAGGGCGCCCCGACTCCGGTCACCAGCTTCATGGCCGCCTGCACGAAGGTCGCCGCCTTCGGCGCGCTGCTGCGGGTCTTCCACGTGGCCTTCGAGGGGGCCCGCTGGGACTTCACCCCGGTGCTCGGCGTGGTCGCGGTGCTCACCATGCTGATCGGCGCGGTGCTCGCGGTCACCCAGACCGACATCAAGCGGCTGCTCGCGTACTCGTCGATCGCCAACGCCGGCTACCTCCTCGTCGGCGTGCTCGCGCCGAACTCCGAGGGCATCTCCGGGACGATGTTCTACCTGGTCGCGTACGGCTTCTCGGTGCTCGCCGCATTCGCCGTGGTGACGCTGGTCCGGGACGCCGACGGGGAGGCCACCCACCTGTCCCGCTGGGCCGGGCTGGGTCGCCGCTCGCCGTTCTACGCGGGCCTGTTCACCTTCATCCTGCTCGCCTTCGCCGGCATCCCGCTGACCAGTGGTTTCACCAGCAAGTTCGCGGTCTTCGGTCCGGCGCTCGACGGCGGGCAGGCGTGGCTGGTGATCGCCGGCGTGCTGACCAGCATGGTGCTGGCCTTCCCGTACCTGCGGGTCGTCGTGATGATGTGGCTCTCCGAGCCGGGCGAGTCCACCCCCACGGTGACCGTGCCGGGCGGGCTGACCTCGGCCGCCCTGATGATCGGCGTCATCGCCACCCTGGTTCTCGGCGTCGCGCCGGCCCCGCTGCTGGACCTGGCCACCGGCGCCGCCGAATTTGTCCGATGACCGACGCGCCTCCGCGCGGGGGCCGGTACGCCACGGGCGTGCCGGCCCCCGCGCCGTTTCCCCCGCCCAGGGGAGGGGCAGGTCTGAGGGGTGTGGCATGGTTGAAGACGTGGTGAATCCGGCTGGCGAGCGTTCAGGTGCCACCGGCTCCGGCGGTCGCCGGGACCGGATGGGCACGAGTCAGTTCGGCGCGCTCGGCCTGCATCTCGCCGACCCGCGCGTCGAGGCGTCCGTGCTGGGTCTGCTCGCCTCGGTGGAGGACGAGCTGCGGGCCAGCGTGTCCAGCGCCGACCCGTTCGTCACCGAGGCCGCCCGGCACCTCGTGGAGGCCGGCGGCAAGCGTTTCCGCCCGCTGCTGGTGGCGCTGGGCGCCCAGTTCGGCGATCCGACCGGCGCGCAGGTCGTACCGGCCGCGGTGGTGATGGAGCTCACCCACCTGGCGACCCTCTACCACGACGACGTCATGGACGAGGCCGCCGTGCGGCGGGGCGCCCCCAGCGCCAACTCCCGCTGGACCAACTCGGTGGCCATCCTGGTCGGCGACTATCTCTTCGCCCGCGCCGCGGACATCGCGGCGGACCTGGGCACCGAGGCCGTACGCCTCCAGGCGCGCACCTTCGCCCGCCTGGTGCACGGCCAGATCGCCGAGACCGTCGGCCCGCGCGCCGGCGACGACCCGGTGACGCACTACCTCACCGTGATCGCGGAGAAGACCGGCTCGCTGATCGCCACCTCGGCCCGCTTCGGCGGCATGTTCGGTGGTGCGACGCCGGAGCACACCGAGGCGCTCGCCGGCTACGGCGAGACGATCGGCGTGGCCTTCCAGCTCTCCGACGACCTGCTCGACATCGCCTCCGAGTCGGTGCAGTCCGGCAAGACGCCCGGCACCGACCTGCGGGAGGGCGTGCCCACCCTCCCGGTGCTGTACGCGCTGGCCTCGGACGACGCCGACGCCTCGTCGGTGCGGCTGCGGGAGATCCTGGCCACCGGCCCGCTCACCGACGACGACCTGCACGCGGAGGCCCTCGGCCTGCTGCGGGAGAGCCCGGCGCTCAAGCGCGCCCGGGAGACCGTGCGCAGCTACGCCGAGGACGCCCGCTCGCAGCTCGCCCCGCTCCCCGAGGCCCCGGCCCGCCGCGCCCTAGAGTCCCTCTGCGACTACATCGCCGACCGCACCAGCTGACCCCCCGCCCCTCCCCCCTCCGCCCCCGGGCCCTCCGCCTTTTCCGTTGATCAAGGGGTTTGCGCCGGGATCCGGCCGGTGGATGACGCAAACCCCTTGATCAACGCGATGGGTGGGGGTGGGGGCGGGGGTGGGTTAGGAGGCGGCTGCCGAGGAGCATCAGGGTGGCCGCCAGCAGCATGGAGAGTGCTGCTACCGCCCACATCGTCTCGTAGCCGGCCTGGCTGGCGACCGTGCCGAGGCCCAGCGGGCCGAGGCAGCCGCCCGCGTACACGCCGGTCTGGGTGATCGACGTGGCGGCGGCCGGTGCCTGCGGGTGCAGCCGGACCACCGCGAAGTTCATCAGGCCGGGCCAGGCCCAGCCCAGGCCGAAGCCGAGCACGACACCCACCGTCAGCGGCACCGGGCCGGCCACCGCGAGCAGGGCGAGCCCGGCGGCGCCGACCACCAGCATGCCGGCGATGACCGCCACGTGGCCGCCGGCCCGGCGGTCGGCGAGCCAGCCCGCGCCGACCCGTGCGGTGACGCAGACCGCGCTGCCGAGGGTGAGGGTGAGGCCGGCCAGGCCGGGAGCCAGGCCGCGGTCGACGGCCGAGTCGACGACGAAGGTCCCGAGGGCGTTCGCGGCGGCGGCGGCCAGCGTCGCCGCCACCCCCACGACCACCAGGGCCGTGGTGGCGCGGCCACCACGGGCCGGTGCGGCCCTCCGGTCGGGACGGGCTTCCTTCGGCGGTACGGCGGGCAGCGCGGCCAGGGCCACCACGGCGGCTGCCACGAAGGCCCACCGCCAGCCGGCGGTCAACGCGATCGCGGGCACCGCCAGGCCCGCCAGGAGCGTGGAGACCGGTATCGCGGCCTGCTTCACCCCGAAGGACAGCCCCTGCCGGTGGAGCGGCACGTGGCGGGCCAGGGCGGCGTTGCTGGCAAGTTGGCCGAGGGCGTTCGCGGTGCCGGCGACGGCGAGCAGCCCGACCAGCACCGGGTACGAGCGGGCCACGGACGCGACGGCGAGCATGGTGCCGGCGGAGAGCAGGATGCCGGCGCGCGCGACCACGGCCGGTCCGTGGCGCTCGGTGAGCTTCCCGGACGGCACCGAGGCCAGCGCGCCCACCCCGAAGTACACCGAGACGACCAGGCCGAGACCGGCGGGGGAGAAGCCGAGGTCCTCACTCATCTGCACGGCGAGGCCGCCGACCAGAAAGACCGGGAGGACGCAGGCGATCGTGACGGCCACGGCGCCGGCCGCGGAGCGTACGGGGTGGGCCGGGGCGGTGCCGGGGCCGGATGCGAGGGCGGAGTCGGTCATGGTCCGGCAAACCTACGTGAGGGCTCCGCCGGCAACCCAGGGTGTCGGTGGCGGTACAAGGCGTGGATGAGAATTCGGCATCCTCCACCCGAACAGGCATTTCGCCGGAGGCATGTATTTCATATGGTGTAAGTCCCCGGCGGCGGAGGTGGTTGTGCGCGACCCCCTGGCGGAACCTTCGGACCTCATCCGGAGCGTGTCCCGCGCGCTACGAGTGCTCGAGTCGGTCGGTCGTGCCCCCAAGGGGTTGACCGTCAAGCAGATCGCCCGGCGCTGCGAGCTGACCGTGGCCACCACGTACCACCTGGTCCGCACCCTGGCGTACGAGGGCTACGTGATCCGTCGGGAGGACGGCACGTACATCGTCGGCCTGGAGGTGGCGGACCGCTACCGAGAGCTCGTCACCGCGTTCCGGGGCCCGCCCGCCGTCGGCGAGTGCCTGCGCCGGTCGGCGGTGGACACGGGCTACAGCCACTTCCTGGGCCGGTTCGTCGGCGGCCAGGTGGCGATCACGGCGGTCGCCGAGGGCCCCCGCTCGCCGTACCTGGAGGATCTCGTTCCCGGCTTCGACGAGGCCGCGCACGCGACCGCACTGGGCAAGGCCCTGCTCGCCACGCTCACCGCCGACCAGCGCTTCCGCTACCTGCGGGAGTACGGCATGCGGCCGTTCACCTCCGCCACCCTGACCACCCCGGAGGCGTTCGAGGCGGACCTGGCCGCCGGTGACCGGCGGGGCATGCACCTGGAGCTGGGTCAGTACCGCCAGGGCGTGGCCTGTGCCGCCGTGCTGGTCAGCCCGGACAAGGACATGGAGCGCCGGGTGGTCCTGGCGTGCGCGTTGCCGGCCGGCGAGATGATGACGTCGGCCCGGGTGGTCCGGGCGAAACTGCTCACCGCCGCCCGGTCGATCGCGGACAGCATCACCGCGGACGCCTGACCGCCGGGACGCCGACGGGCTGCCCCGTGGACGGAGAAGGCCCCTCCCCCTGGCCGGGGGAGGGGCCTTCCGGTCGGTCCAGCGCCGGACCGACCCGGGGAGGGATCAGCTGCCGATCGGGCCGCCGTCGAGACGCCAGGTGACCACGACGGCCGGCTTGGCGTAGTCGCCGTCGGGCCAGTTCGAGGCGGGGTTCTCGACCGACGCCCCGTCGATCTCACCGGGGTGCTGCACGGCCACGAAGACCGAGCGGTTGTCGGAGGTGATGAACGGACCGCAGGCCTCCGCGCCGACCGGCACGGTCAGGAACTGCTTGAGGTGACCCCGCTCCGGGCCCTCGACGGCGGTGGCGAAGAGGCCGTCGTTGCTGCCCAGCGCGTTGCCGTCGGTGGAGATCCAGAGGTTGCCGGTGGCGTCGAAGGCGACGTTGTCCGGGCAGGAGATCGGGGAGACCCTCGTCTTGTCGTACCCGGCGAAGTAGGTCGAGGCGTCCGTCGGGTCGCCGGCCACGATCGGCAGTGACCAGGTGAAGGTGTCGGCCGTGTGGTCGCCCCGGTGCTCGACCAGCTCCAGCACCTGGCCGTGCTTGTTGAGGTTGCGCGGGTTGGCCTCGTCGGCGGCGGCCTTGCCCGGCTTGCCCCGGTCGGTGTTGTTGGTCAGCGCCACGTACACCTTCCCGGTGAGCAGGCTCGGCTCGACGTCCTCCGGACGGTCCATCTTGGTCGCGCCGACCTTGTCACCGGCGAGCCGGGTGAAGGTGAGCACGTCGGCGGCGGTCATGCCCTCGACGTACGAGCGGTTGCCGCTGACCAGCTTGATCCACTGGCCGGTGCCGTCGAACGCGCCGTCGGTCGGCAGCGCGCCCGAGCCGTCGATCTCGCCGGCGCTGGTGAAGCCGAGCTTGGCGACGTAGAGCGTGCCGGACTCCAGCAGGGTCAGGTTGTGCCGGCGGGCGACCCAGGAGTTGCCCTTCATGTACTTCTTGTCGGAGACGAACTTGTAGAGGTAGTCGAACCGCTCGTCGTCACCCATGTACGCCACCACGTGGCCGCTCTTCGCGACGATCACGTTGGCGCCCTCGTGCTTGAACCGGCCGAGCGCGGTGTGCTTGCGCGGGCGGCTCTCCGGGTCCAGCGGGTCGATCTCCACGATCCAGCCGTGCCGGTTCGCCTCGTTCGGGTGCCTGGCCAGGTCGAAGCGCTCGTCGGCACGCTCCCACTTCCGGCTGCCGCTCGGGTAGCGGGCGGTGGTGCTGATGCCGTACCGCGCCAGCTTCGGCTTCGCGTCCTCCGGCGCGGCGTCGCCGCCGACGAAGTACTGGTTGAAGTTCTCCTCGCCGGAGAGCACGGTGCCCCACGGGGTGACGCCACCGGCGCAGTTGTTCAGCGTGCCGACGACCGTACGACCCTTCGGGTCCGCGGCGGTCCGCAGCCAGGCCGAGCCGGCGGCCGGGCCGGTCAGCTCGAACCGGGTGGTGTTGGCGGTGACCCGCCGGTTGTACGGACGGCGGCCGGAGTCGACCGGTCGCCACTGGCCGGTGCCGCCGACCCGCTCCAGCTCCACGACGGACATGCCGTGTGCGGCCATCGCGATCTTCAGCTGCTCGACCGAGAGGGCGTCCTGGCTGGTGAAGCCCGGGAACATCAGGTTCTCGTTGGTGTACTCGTGGTTGACCACGAGCAGCGCGCGACGCCGGTTGAGCGGGATGATCCCGACGAAGTCGTTGTTGTAGCCGAACTGCTTCGCCTGCGCGGCGGCGGTCTGCCCGTGCAGGTCGAACTCGGGGGCACCCGGCTCGACGGGGTCACCCCACGTGATCACGACAGCGTGGTCGTACCCGTTGGGCACGATGAAGCTGTCGAGGGTGTTCGGCGGGACCGGCTTGAAGGTCAGCGCGCCGTTGCCGACGCCCTTCTCGGGCCGGCCGAAGCCGATGGCGTCGAGGTCGGCCGGCACCTCGGGAGCGGCGGCGGCGGGAGCGGCCCCGGCCAGCGCGCCGGCCACCGCGCCACTGAAGCCGAGGACCAGTGCGCCGACCGCGCCGGTCCGGACGACACCGCGGCGGGAGACCTCCGCGTTGACGACGTCTCCGAAGTACGCGTTGTCGGAGGTGTTCGGCACCGGGTGGTCGCAGGCGTTGCCGCACCGGTAGAGACAGGTCATGGCGTCACGGCTGCCGTGGCGGGTGGTGCCCAGCAGCGGGAGCAGCCGAGGACGGTCGCTCATGTGGAGGAGCCTCCTGGAGGGGTCAGGCGCACGCCGGGTCAGCAACTGACGTGCGTACCCGCCGGACGCTAGGAGGGGCCGGTGAGCGGTCGTCGGCCTCGATGTGAACCCGGCATGAACAACTCGCCCGGGGCGACTGCGATGAGCTGGGGCTGAACCAATGCGGGTGCCGCGCACGTATGTCCCTGCGAAGGCACCGCCGGACTCGCGTCGACTGCGAGGAGACCGTCATCAGCGACCACGACGCCCAACTGCTCCGCGCCCTGCACGACGAGCACGCGGAGGCGCTGTACGCGCACGCCCTGCGCCTGGTCAACGGCGACCGGCAGCGGGCCGAGGACCTGGTGCAGGAAACCCTCCTGCGCGCCTGGCGGCACCCGGAGTCGCTCGATCCCCGGCGCGGCTCGGTCCGCGCCTGGCTGTTCACGACGGCCCGCAACCTGGCCATCGACGCTTGGCGCCGCCGATCCACCCGGGTCGGCGAGGTCTTCACCGACGAGTTGCCGGAGCCACCGGAGACCGTGGACGAGACGGAGCGCGCCGTGGAGGCCTGGACCGTCGCCGAGGCGTTGAACCGACTGAGCCCCACCCATCGTGAAGTTCTGGTGGAGTGCTTCTACCGAGGACGGTCGGTGGCCGAGGCGGCCGCGCGACTGGGAGTGCCGCCGGGGACGGTCAAGTCCCGGACGCACTACGCACTGCGCTCACTGCGGTTGGTCCTGGCCGAGATGGGGGTGACGGGATGACCCGGTGCGAGTTCGCGCACGACGACGGCGCGTACGTGCTGGGTGCGCTGGCTCCGGCGGAGCGGGCCGCCTACGAGCGGCACCTCGCCGGGTGCGCCGACTGCCGGCAGGCGGTCGCCGAGATCGCCGTGCTGCCGGGGCTGCTCGGCCGCCTCGACCCGGCCGGTCTGGAGCAGTTCCTCCCGGCGCCACCGTCCAAGAGCCCGGACCCGAAGACGGACCTGCTGGCCGCCGTGCCCGACGAGAAGGACCCGACGTTCCGGTTCAGCGGCACGGACGAGACG
>NZ_JBFAMU010000055.1:0-19218 GCF_040656655.1 Micromonospora sp. NPDC049799 | reverse complement strand
GGCCGCGCTGCCCCGGGCGGCGGCCGGCGTGCTGGCCGGCGCCCTGCTGATCGGCCTGGCCGCCGTCCTGATCGGGGGCACCACATGAGCGTCGGGGAGTTCCTGCTGGTCGCGGTGTTGGCGCTGCCGGCACTGGGCGCGGTCGCGGTGGCCGCGATCCGGCCCGACCGGGCGGCCCGCGTGGTCGGCACGGTCGTCGCGGCGCTGACGCTGCTCGCCACGCTGCCGCTGGTGGCCCGGCGGGACGGCACCTGGTTCTCCTACGGCCCGACCGCCCCGGCGGTGCGGCCCTGGCACCGCCTCGACGTGCCCTGGGTGCCCGGCCTGGACCTGCGGTTCCACCTCGGGGTGGACGGCATCTCCTGGCCGTTGGTGGTGCTGACCGCGCTGCTGACCCTGCTCTGCTGCGGGTACACGCTGTGGCGGGTGCCGCCCGGCGGCAGCGGCCGGGCCCTCGTCGCGCTGCTGCTGGTCGTCGAGGTCGGCATCCTGGGCACCTTCCTGGCCCTCGACCTGGTGCTGTTCTTCGTCTTCTTCGAGGTCGTCCTCCTGCCGATGTACGCGGTCATCGCCGGCTGGGGCGGCCCGGACCGGCGGCGGGCGGCCCGGAAGTTCGCCCTGTACACGCTGTTCGGTTCGGTGCTGCTGCTGGTCGGCGTGTACGTGGTGGTGGCCGCCGCCGGCACCGCCGACATCGTGGCGCTCACCGGCGGCGCGGGGCTGTCCCGGGGCACCCAGCTGGTCGCGTTCACCCTGCTGGCGCTCGCGTTCGCGGTGAAGAGCCCACTGTGGCCACTGCACTCGTGGCTGCCCGACGCGCACTCCCAGGCGCCCACGGTCGGCAGTGTGGTCCTCGCCGGTGTGCTGCTGAAGATGGGCACGTACGGGCTGATCCGGGTCGCGGTCGGCGTCGCGCCGGAAGGGGCCCGCTGGGCGGCGCCGGTGCTCGGTGTCCTCGCCGTCGCCGCGATCATCGTCGGCTCCCTGGTCTGCCTGGCGCAGACCGAGCTGAAGCGGCTGATCGCGTACTCCAGCGTCGGGCACATGGGCTTCGTGCTGCTCGGGGTCGCCACGCTCACCACCACCGGGATCCAGGCGGCCCTGATCGGCAACGTCGCGCACGGGGTGATCACCGGCCTGCTGTTCTTCCTCGCCGGCGCGGTCAAGGACCGTACGCACACCGGCGAGCTGGCCGACCTGTCCGGTCTCCGGGAGACCGCTCCCCGCCTGGCCGGCCTGCTCGGCTTCGCCGCCGTCGCCTCGCTCGGTCTGCCCGGCCTGGCCGGTTTCTGGGGCGAGGCGTTCGCCGTGGTCGCCGCCGTCGAGGTGGGCGGCCCGCTGTGGACCACGCTCGCCGTGCTCGCGGCGATCGGCGGGGCGCTCACCGCCGCGTACTTCCTGCGGCTGCTGCGCCAGGTGACGCACGGGCGGCCCAGCCCGGCCGTCGACCGGCTCACCCCCGGCCTGGCCGGCGCCGAACTGGCCGCGTGGGCTCCGCTGGTGCTGCTCGCGCTGGCCGTCGGCCTGGCACCGACTCTGGTGCTCGGTGTCGCCGAGAGCCCGGTCGGCGCCCTGGTGGAGGTGTTGCGATGACCGGCAGCGTGGTGCAGAGCGTCGACAACGTGGCGCTGCTGCCGGCGTACCTGGCCGCCGGGACGGCGGTGCTGGTGCTCCTGGCCGACCTGCTGGTCGCCCGCGCCCGGGTCACCGTGGCCACGGCGGCGCTCGGCGCGGTCGCCACGGCGGCCGGCGCCGTGCTGGTCGGGGCCGGCGACGAGCGGCGTACGTTCTGCGTCGGCGTGGACTGCTCGTACGTCTTCGGCGGGCGGGCCGCCCTGGTCGCGGTGGTCGTCGCGGTGCTGACCGTCGGTGTGCTGGCGCTCTCCGGGCCGCTGCTGCGGGCCGGTCGGTCGCCGGTGGGGGAGTACTGCTTCCTGCTCGCCTGCTCGATGACCGGCGGCGTGGTGCTCGGCGCGGCCGGCGACCTGATCACCCTGATCGTGGCGGTGGAGACGCTCACCCTGCCGCTGTACGTCCTGGTCGGCCTGCGCCGGGGAAGCCTGGCCAGCGCCGAGGCGGCCGTCACCTTCTTCGTCGTCAGTGTGGTCGCCACCACGCTGACCCTGCTCGGGGCCGCCCTGCTCTACGCGGTCACCGGCGGCCTGCACCTGGACCGGATCGGCACGATCCTCGCCGACCGGCCGGAGTTGCTGGACCTGCCGCTGACCACCGTCGCCGTCGCGCTGGTGGTGCTCGGGCTGGCCTTCAAGGTGGCCGCCGTGCCGTTCCACGCCTGGGCCCCGGCGACGTACGACGGCGCGCCGCTGCCGGTCGCCGCGTACCTGTCGACCGCCTCCAAGCTGGGCGGGGTGGTGGCCCTGCTCGCCGTCGTGCAGCGGGCCCTGCCGGCCGACGTGACCGGTCCGGTGCTCGCCGGGCTCGCCGTGCTGACCATGACCGTCGGCAACCTGGTGGCGCTGCGCCAGCGGCGTACCGTCCGGCTGCTCGCCTGGTCGTCGGTGGCCCAGGCGGGCTACATCCTCGCCCCGCTCGGGGCGCTGGCCCTGGCCTCCGGCCGCACCGCCGACGCCCGCACCGCCGCGTACGCGGCCGCCGTCGCGTACGCCGTCTTCTTCGTGGTCCTGGAGCTGGCGGCGTTCGCGGGCGTGGTGGCGCTGCGGCCGGCCGACGCCGACGGCGGCACGATCGACGACCTGCGCGGGGCGGCCCGCCGGCACCCGTGGAGGGCGGCGGGCCTCGGCCTGGCGCTGGTCGGGCTGGCCGGCCTGCCCCCGGGCCTGGCCGGGCTCTTCGCCAAGATCACCGTGGTCCGGTCGCTGCTCGACGGCGGTGCGGGCTGGCTCGCCGTGGTGGTCGCCCTGAATGCGGTGGTCGGCCTGGCCTACTACCTGCGCCTGACCGCCACGCTCTGGGCTGCGGAGTCCGACGCGGTCCCGGCCGGCGCGGGAGCCGGCGACGTCGGCTCCCCGGCCGTCGGTTCCGTCGTGCGGTCCCGGACGGTCGGCGCGGTGCTGGCCGTGACGACGGCGGTGGCCGTCGTGATCGGCTTCGCGCCGCAGCTCCTGCTCGACGTCGCCGCGCGCTGACCGCGTTCTCCCGCCGCCTACCCCTCCCGCGCCGCCGCATGCGCGCATCTCAGCCAACTTTCAGCCATACGACGGATGGTTGACGGGTACCGGGATGTTGTACCGGTCAGCGGGCCCTGGTGGTCCGTGCACCGAAGGAGTGATCGTGCACCACAACCGTCTCAAGACCGCCGCGCTGCTCGGCCTGCTCACCTCGTTGATCCTGGCGGTGGGCTACTGGTTCGGTGGCAGCGGCGGCCTGGTCATCGCCGTCGTCCTGTCACTGGTCATGAACGGCATCAGCTACTTCTACTCGGACAAGCTCGCGCTGCGGTCGATGCGGGCGCAACCGGTCAGCGAGGCGGAATTCCCCGAGCTGTACCGGATGGTGCGTGAGCTGGCCACCGAGGCGGGCCAGCCGATGCCACGCCTCTACGTGAGCCCGACCGCCCAGCCCAACGCCTTCGCCACCGGGCGCAACCCGCAGAACGCGGCCGTCTGCGTGACCCAGGGCATCGTCGAGATCCTCGACTACCGCGAGCTGCGCGGTGTGATCGGCCACGAGCTGTCGCACGTCTACAACCGGGACATCCTCATCTCCAGCGTGGCGGCCGGGTTGGCCGGCATCATCACCGCGCTGGCCAACCTGGCCTTCTTCATCCCGCTGGGCGGTGGCGACGACGAGGACGCCCCGAACCCGGCCGTGCTGCTGCTCACGATCATCCTGGGTCCGATCGCCGCGTCGATCATCCAGTTGGCGATCAGCCGGAGCCGGGAGTTCCAGGCGGATGCGTCCGGCGCCCAGCTCACCCGGGACCCGCTGGCCCTGGCCAGCGCCCTGCGGAAGATCCACATGGGCACGCTGCGCCGGCCGTTGCCGCCGCAGGGGCAGCTCACCAGCACCGCCCACCTGATGATCGACAACCCGTTCAAGGGCGGCGGAGTGGCGTCGCTCTTCTCCACCCACCCGAAGATGGAGGAGCGGGTCGCGCGCCTGGAGCAGATGGCCGCCAGCGCCGGCCCGGTGCAGTTCCAGCGCTGACCGTGTGACCCCCGTCGCCCGCGCCCGGTCCTCCGGGCGCGGGCGACGCTTTTCCGTTTCGTCAGGGCGGACGTGAGCGTTAGGGTCGATCCGGCTTCCACTCATTACACCCGGAGGGTTCCCGTGGCCGGTCTGCGCCAGTACCTGGGCGTCTGGCGGATCCCCGGCGCACCGATGCTGCTCGTCACCGGCATCGTCGGGCGGCTGGGCATCGGCATGACACCGCTGGCGCTGCTGCTCGTCGTCGAGCAGGTCACCGGCCGCTACTCGCTCGCCGCCGTGGCCGGCGGCATCTACGCCCTCGCCGGGGCCGCCCTGTCCCCGATCGCCGGGCGCGTGGCCGACCGGATCGGGCCCAGCCCGGTGCTGCTCGGCACCGCCGTCGCGCACCCGCTCGCCCTGCTCGGGCTGCTGTGGGCCGCCCGGGCCGAGGCCGGCAGCCTGGCGCTGGTCTTCGTGGCATCCGGGGTGGCCGGCGCCACCTACCCGCCGCTGACCGCCGCGATCCGAGGCGCCTGGAACGACCTCACCTCGCCCGCCTCCGGCCGCTGGCACCTGCGCAACACCGCCCTGGCGGCGGAGACCACCCTCTTCGAGATCGTGTTCGTGCTCGGCCCGCTGCTCGTCGCCGGCTTCGTCCTGGTCGCCGACGCCGGTGCCGCCCTGGTCGGGTCGGCGGTGGTCACGCTCGCCGGCACCACGGCGGTCGCGCTCGGCCGGGTGATGCGCGGCTGGCGGCCCCACTCCCACGAGCACCGCACCCGGGGCCTCGGTCCGCTGCGGGTCGCCGGCTTCCCGGCCCTGCTGGTCTGCGTCGCCAGTCTCGGCATCGCCTTCGGCGCGGCCGGGGTCACCGTGCCGGCCTTCGCCACCGACTACACCGCCGACGACCCGGACAGCCTCGCCGGCCTGCTGCTGGCCGTCTGGGGGATCGGCAGCGCCGCCGGCGGGTTCTGGTTCGGCGTCCGCAGGCCGGCCCGGAACATGAGCCGGCAGTTCGCCCTGCTGCTCGGCGCGGTGGCGGCCACCTTCGCCGTCTTCGCGGTGATGCCCACCCCGGTGGCACTGGGCACCGCCCTGGTCATCGGGGGCGCGACCATCGCACCCGCGCTCACCCTGGAGAACACCCTCATCGGGCGGATCTCGCCGACCAGCATGCTGAACGAGGCGTACACCTGGGTGGTCACCATGTCGGTCGGCGCCAGCGCGGCCGGTGGCGCGGTGGCCGGGCTGATCGTCGACCACGCCGGCGGCGTGCCCTGGGCCTTCCTCTTCGCCGGGGCCGCGGTCGCCGTCGGGGCGGTGGTCGCCGGCCTGCCCGCCGGGCCCGTAGCCCGTGCGGAGGCCGCCGCCGTACGCGCCGAGCAACCCGTCGCGGTCTGAGTCGCGCCGCCCGGGGTATGACCCCCGGATGTTCCTCTTCTTCTCGAACCGCGTCGGCTGCCTCGGCTCCATCCTGGTCAGCGCGATCCTGACGGTGATCCTGCTGCTGATCTTCAACCGCTGAGGCCACTACTCCATGGTCCGAGCGTGATCGTGCGGGCGGAAACCGCTCGCGTCCCCCGGTGCCCGCCGGTATCGTCGCCCGCCGACCCGGGAGGCGTGCATGGAGTTGATCGCGTTCGAGCCCGCACACGCGAGCGTCGTCGCCGGCTGGGCGACGTCGCCGGAGGAGACCCGGCGCTGGTGCTCCCGCGACGAGGTGACGCCCGCAACCGTCGCGGGGTGGGCTGCCGAGCCCGAGGTGGTCGCGTACGTGGCGGTCGTCGACTCCGAGCCCGTCGGGTACGGCGAGCTGTGGCTCGACGACGACGAGGCCGAGGTCGAACTGGCCCGTCTGATCGTGGCGCCGGCGCACCGCGGGCGGGGCGCCGGCCGCGGCATGGTCACGCTGCTCGTCGAGCGGGCGCGCGACCACCACCCGGCGGTGTTCCTGCGGGTACGCCCCGACAACGCCCCGGCGCTGCGCTGCTACACGGCAGCGGGCTTCGTGCCGGTGCCGGCGGAGCAGGCAGACGAGTGGAACCGGAACCAACCCGTCCACTACACCTGGCTGACGGTGTGAGGAAGGGGCCGGCGGTGTCTGCTGCTCAGCCGACCTTGCCGAGGAAGGTGAGCACGCGCTCGGTCAGCAGCGCGGTCGCCTCCTTGTCGTAGCCGGGCAGGCTGTCGTCGGCGAAGATGTGCTGCCGGCCGGGGTAGAGGAACAACTCGACCTCCGGCGTGGCCGCGACCAGCGCGCGGGCGGCGTCCAGGTCGCCCTCGTCGGCGAAGAACGGATCGGCGTCCATGCCGTGCACCTGTGCCGGCACGCCCGCCGGCCAGCCGTCGCCGAACTCGTCGGCCGGGAGGCAGGCGTCGAACAGCAGGGCGCCCCGGGCGCCGGGGCGGGTCTGGGCGAGCATCTGGGCCGACATGACGCCGAGCGAGAACCCGGCGTACACCAGCTCGGCGGTGAGCCCTTCGGCGGCGAGCCGGCCCCGCTCCAGGACGGTGCCGAAGCCGATCTCCTTCGCGTTCGCGATGCCCGCCTCCAGGGTGTCGAAGACGCGGCCCTCGTACAGGTCGGGGAGGTGCACGGTGTGGCCCGCCCCTTCCAGCCGCGCGGCGAAGGCGCGGACCCCCGACGTCAATCCGTACGCGTGGTGGAACAGCAACACCTCGGCCATGAAACGTCCCTTCTCGGCATACTCCCCGTGCTCCGGCCGATGATGCCGCACATACCCGACAGCCGCTGTCTGGTACACACGCGAAAATGGATCGGTGCGCGCCTCTCGGATGATGACCCTGCTGCTGCACCTCCAGGTGCGGGGCCTGGCCAGTGGTCGGGAGCTCGCCACCCTGCTGGAGGTCAGCGAACGCACCGTGCAACGGGACGTCGAGGCGCTGGCCTCGGTCGGCGTACCGGTGCGCTCGGTCCGTGGGCCGGCCGGCGGGTACCGCCTGGACGGCGGCTACCGCACCCGGCTGACCGGTGTCGGCCTGGACGAGGCGGGGGCGCTGGCGTTCCTCGGACTGGCCGGCCCCGCCCAGCAGTTGGGGCTCGGCGAGCTGCTGGAGGGCGCCCGTATCAAGGTGTGGGCCGGCCTGACCGGAGAGGCCCGCGACCGGGCGCGGCAGACGGCCGCGCGGTTCCACCTGGACCCGCTCCGCTGGTACGGCACGTCGGAACCGGTGCCGTGCCTGACGCAGCTCGCCGAGGTGGTGTGGCGTGACCGGCGGGCCCGCATCCGCTACGTACGCGGAACCCGGGAGACCCTCCGCGAGATCGACCCGCTGGGCCTCGTGCTCGCCGCCGGGGACTGGTACCTCGTCGCCCTGCGCGACGGTGAACGCCGCACCTACCGGGTCTCCCGCGTGGTGTCGGTCGAGCCGCTCGACACACCCGTACGCCGACCCGCCGACTTCGACCTCGCCCGCACCTGGGCGGAGTCCCGCCGCGAACTCGAGCGGGAGGGCACCGCCGTCGAGGTCACCGTACGCGTGGCGCCCGAGACGCTGCCCCGCCTGCGGCGTCTGCTACCCGTGCACGGACAGGCGTCCGTGCCGGTCACGGTTCCCGTGCCGCTCACCGCGACCGGCGAGGTCGAGGTGACCGTCCCGTTCGAGAGCGAGGCGTGGGCCTGCTGGGCCCTGCTCGGCCTCGGCGGCGCCGTCGAGGTCGTCGGGCCGCCACGCGTCCGACGGTACGTCGCCGACGAGGTCCGCCGCGCCGCTGCCCGCTACGAGCGGGAGCCCGGCGACTGAGAATCCGCCTCGGGGCCCGCCGTTCCCGTGGCCACGGACGGTCGTCGACCGCGTCAATCGGTCAGGGTGCCGAGATGCCCTGCTCCTCCAGCCACCGCATGTGCGTCTCCCACGCCGACTGCTTGCTCGTGGCGACAGCGGCGCCGATCTGCGTCCACGAGGCGCCGGCCGATCGCGCGGTGCGAACGGCCAGTTGTCGGCCGTAGCTGGCCTTGCGCATGATCACCTCGCCAAGCGCGAGGAGTTCCAGTGCCTCGTCCCTGGTCAGGGGCTGGGTGTCTCCGTCGTCGTCGGCCGGCTCCCGCGTGGGAGGTGCCAGTGCGTCTCGCATGCGGAGTTCGTCGTAGCGGGCCACCGCCGTCAGGAGGGTGAACTGCCGTTCCATGTCGTCAGGTGTAGGCATGCCGCCAGCATGCCGTCAGGCCGCCCTGACGTCAAGCTGGCCTGACGCGCTTCGACGCTTGATTCCGGCCCCTCCGGCCGGTCAGGAGTGAACTAGCCTGGCGTGGTGTCCAGCGGCGAAGAGGACGACGACCTGGTGCTCGGCGCGCTGGAGTGTTACGAGCGCGCGGTACTCCGGGTGGCGCAGGACTTCGCCCGACGGGGCGCCGTCATTCAGCCGAGGGGCGTGGACCTGGACGCCCTCGACGCTCTGCTGGTGAACGTCGGCCGGCGGGGCCAGGGGCGGGAGAGCAGCCTGGGCAGCCTGCGGCCGACCCGCGACCTGGAGTTGGCGGTTGTCGAGTTGGCCGACCTGCTGCAGGAAAAGGAGTTCGACGAGGGCGACAACACCTGGCCCGGGTGTCTGCCTGGACACTCTCATCCTCCTGCCGCGACCGTCGTGGACGGCGTTGCCCACTGGCAGTGCCCGCGCAGCGACGCGCTCGTCTCCCGAATCGGCTAGCCGAGCGGCGCTGCGGCAACGATCAGCACGACGCCGGTAGCGGCGGCTGTCCCTTCGACAGGCCGGCGAGCTCACCCAAGGTCGGAGAGTCGACGCCTCGGGTCAGGGCCTGAGCGACCGCCATCGGCAGGTCGTCGCCGACCGGCTCGTCCATCGCGAGTCGGAGGGCAAGGTCCCGCAGTTGCCCCACTCCCGCGAGGCCAGACCGTGCGTGGATCGCCGGTCAGGGAAGCGTCGGCTGCCTTACCGATAGTTGGTGAACTGGAGGGCGACCCCGAAGTCCTCGCCCTTGAGCAGGGCGATGACGGCCTGGAGGTCGTCCCTCTTCTTACCGGTGACGCGGAGCTGGTCGCCCTGGATCTGCGCCTGGACGCCCTTCGGCCCCTCGTCGCGGATCTTCTTGCTGATCGCCTTGGCCTTGTCCGATTCGATGCCCTGGATGACCTTGCAGTCGATCTTGAACACCTTGCCGGACGACCGTGGGTCACCGGCGTCCAGGGACTTCAGCGAGATGTTCCGCTTCACCAGCTTCTCCTTGAAGACGTCCAGGGCGGCCCGTACCCGCTCCTCGGTCTCCGCCTGGAGGCCGATCGCCTCCTCGCCCGACCAGGAGATCTCGGCGCCGGTGCCCCGGAAGTCGAATCGCGTCTCGAGCTCCTTCGCGGCCTGGCGGAGGGCGTTGTCGACCTCCTGGCGGTCGACCTTGCTCACGATGTCGAACGACGGGTTCGCTGCCATGTGCATGCTCCTGTTGTGCGGCCGGTTTGTGGTCCTTCGTCCCCCGCTGACCAGCGGTACGACCCCCTGACGGTACCCGGTTGCGTCCGAGCCGGGGGGAGCCGCTATCCTTGCTTCCGCCGCCGCGTTGCGACGCGGTGGGGTGCCCTGGCGGGTTGCCCGAGCGGCCAATGGGAGCGGACTGTAAATCCGTCGCGAAAGCTACAGAGGTTCGAATCCTCTACCCGCCACCAGGCAACGACAAGGCCCCTGACATGCGGAAACGCGAGTCAGGGGCCTTCGTCGTCTCCGGCTCTCCTACGGGGGTACGACAGGCGGTGTGTCGTCTCAGTCCGACTCGGGGGCGAAGGGGTGGTTGCGCGGCTCCCGCAGCTCGCACTCGGCCGGACAGAGGTAGGTCCAGGCAGCCGCTGTCACCGAGAACAGGCCGGGCAGGGCGTCGCCCCAGCTCGGGGAGCGGTCGCCGACGTGCCGGAGGTGGCGGTCGAAGACCGCCGAGTGGCGGTACTCCCGGTCGTGTCGCCACAGAGCGTACGGCTGCTCACGCATCCAGTCGCATGCCTCGTCACCCTCGGCGATCAGATCGCGGTCGGCGGTAGCACCTGTAGCGGCCGGCTGCTCTGTGGATCGCCGTACTGCTTGAGGTATGCCAAGTATCCGGCCTCGTCCCGGGGATGGGTGACATGAACCCCGACCACGGCGACCGGTACGGCGAGTACGCCGGCCACGGTCAGGCCCAACATGACCCGGGGGCGCTTCTTCATACGGCGAGCGTAGATCGGCGGGGACAGTTGGCGGATCTCTCCCGGGCTGCGACCCTCCACTTTAGGCGCCGCCGAGCCGTGTACCAGTACAGATGCCTACAGGGCATCTGTGGCGACACCTGCCCATGGTCGTTTTTTGCAGGTTGCTTCCGGTCGACCCGGCGGCTGGTCTGGCCGGATGGCGGCTATCCGACGCTGGACGGTCTGGACAGACCCTCGGGGCGGCTAGTAACGCGTGTGCGCAACTTTCCAGTCCGCCCGTGCTGTGGCACCATCATGGGACCCTAACCGGTCTGCCACCATCCCGACAGGAGCACAGTGATGTCTGGTCGTCGTGTTGGCCGGCTCGCCGCGGTGGCGGCGGTGTTGACGCTCGCCGTCCTCGCCGGCGGCTTCGCCGGGCTGGACGGAAATCTGTACATGTCCGACTTCGACTGGGGTGCCCCGGTAGGGGTCGTCACCACGGTCGCTCGCTAGGCGCGCGCAGCTCGGTCTGGCAACCGTTCAGCCCGAGCTTGAGGAGCGGGATGCCAACCCCCCGACCGTCAACGAGCAGGTCCAACGAACGAGCGTGGCTGGTCACCGGGCCCCTGGCGCTCCTGGCTGTGGTCTGCTCGGTGGGCCTTGCCCTCGTCGGCCCACCCTTTCCGGGCAGCATCGCGAAGGCGTTGATCCTGCTCGTGGTCATGGTGGCGGCCGGAACGCAGGTGTTGCAGTTCGTCATCCGGCGGCAGGCGCTGGCGTTCACGATCACCGAGATCCCGCTGGTCCTCGCCTTCTTCTACCTGCCGCCCCTGACCGTCGTCGTCATCGCGTCCATCGCTGCCCTGATCGGCCAACTCCGCCGGCGGCTGACACCGACCAAGGTCTGGTTCAACGTGGCGAAGGCGGCCGCCGCCGCCTCGCTCGCCTGCCTGGTGCTGCTGGCGCTGCCGGACCTGAACGGAGTCGGGCCGCTGACCTGGCTGACGCTCTTCCTGACGGTCAGCACCAACACGCTGGTGACCCTGGCTGCCGTCAGCGGGGTGATCGGTCTGCTCCAGGGCTGGCAGGCCGGCTGGGAGGTCGCGCGGAGCGCACCACAGCCACTGGCCACCTCCGCGGTCAACGTGATCATCGGGCTCGTCGTCCTGATCGCGTTGGAGACCACCTGGTGGTCTCTCCTCCTCATCGCGGTGCTGGCTGTTGCCGTCGTTCTGGTCTACCGCTCCTACTCGCTGTTCGTCCGGCAGCACCGGACCCTGGGGGACCTGTACGAGCTGACCCGGGCGATGACCGCGAGCGGCCAGGACGGCACCCTCGCCGACGTCCTGCTCGGACGCGTTCGAGGGCTGATGCAGGCCGAGTACGCGACGCTCTGGCTGCCGGCCCAGGGGCGGCACCCCGAGGTGCTGCTGACCGCGCGGGTCGACGACAACGGCCTGCTCGACGTCGCACCGGCGCCGGCCGCGATGCGCGAGGAGGCAAGTGAGCAGCAGCGCACGGTGGCGGTGGGTGTGCGCCTGGGTAGCGACGGAGCGCTGCGGAACTCCCTGCACCGCACCGGCGTGAAGGACCTCATCGTGGTGCCCCTGCGGTCCGGCCAGGCGGTGATCGGCACTCTGGAGGTGGTCAACCGCCTCAGCGACGTCGGCCACTTCACCCCGAGCGACATTCCCGTCTTCGAGACCGTCGCCGCGCACGCGGCGGTCGCCCTGGAGAATTCGCGGCTGGTCGATCGGCTGCGGCACGACGCGTACCACGACGCGCTGACCAAGCTGCCCAACCGCCGACGGATCACCGCCGCGCTGGACGAGGCGGTCAAGATCCGGGCACCGGGTGAGGTCGTGGCGCTGCTGCTGTTCGACGTCGACCGGCTCCGTGAGGTCAACGAGTCCCTCGGGCACTCGGCGGGTGACAAGGTCCTCGTGGAGGTGGCGGAGCGGTTGCGCTCGCGCGCGCCGTCGTCGGCACTGGTCGGCCGGGCCGGCGGTGACGAGTTCCTGGTGACGCTGCGGTTGGAGAGCGCCGACGCGGCCCTGGAACTGGCCGCCCAACTGCGCGAGCAGATCCGCGACGAGATGGTCTTCGACGCGCTCACCCTGGACGTCGACACGGCGGTGGGCGTGGCGGTGTACCCGGATCACGGCAGTGACGCCGCCCTCCTGCTGCAGCGGGTCGACCTGGCGGCCACCGCGGCCAAGTCGGTGCCGGGCAGCGTCCAGTTGTTCAACGCGGCGCTGGAGTCCCGGTCGATGCGCCGGCTGGGTCTGGCCGGCGACCTGCGCCGCGCCCTCGACGACGGCAGCCTGGAGGTCTACTTCCAGCCGAAGATGACCCTGCGGGACCGCCGGCTGGTCGGCGTGGAATGCCTGGCCCGCTGGGAGGACCCGGCACACGGCACGGTCGCGCCGGAGGACTTCGTCGCGGTGGCGGAGCACACCGGCCAGCTCGGCCGGCTCACCGAGTTCGTGCTCCGGGAGGGGCTGCGGCGCAGTCGGGACTGGGCGCACGGCGGCCAGCCGCTCGCCGTCGCGGTCAACCTCTCCGCCCGTACGCTCACCGACCAGCACTTCCCGGCCCGGGTCCAGGAGCTGCTGGAGGAGTACGGCGTACCGCCACAGTGGCTGACCCTGGAGATCAAGGAGGCCGGGGTGCTGGACGGCACCGACCGGCCGATCCCGACCCTGCGCCGGTTGCGCGACCTCGGCGTACGGCTCTCCGTGGACGACTTCGGCACCGGCGACTCGTCCCTGGCACACCTGCGCCGGCTGCCCGTGCACGAGGTGAAGGTCGACCGGTCGTTCGTGCAGGGCATGGCGACGGACCCGGGGGACCTGGCGATCGTGAACGCGGTGGTCACCCTGTCCCAGCAGTTCGGGCTGGCGGTGATCGCCGAGGGCGTGGAGAGCGAGCTCACCCTCGAACTGCTCCAGGACATCGGGTGCGAGATCGGGCAGGGATTCCTGTTCAGCCGGCCGTTGCCGTACGAGCGCCTGGAGGCCTGGTTCGGTGCCCAGGTGGATCCGGAGACGATCTCCGACAGCGAACTCCCGCGCCTGCGCGCCGTGCTCTGATCCTCCCCTGGCCAGGGAAAACGCCACCGAGGGGGATCCGATTTCACCTCCGGCAGGAGGCCGTGTACTCTTACCTCTGCGCGATCACAGAGTGATCGGGCAGGCCCCCTTAGCTCAGTCGGCAGAGCGTCTCCATGGTAAGGAGAAGGTCTACGGTTCGATTCCGTAAGGGGGCTCAGAGGGTCCGGCTGGGCCCACCACGGCGGTGTAGCTCAGATGGCAGAGCAAGCGGCTCATAATCGCTGTGTCGCCGGTTCAAGTCCGGCCACCGCTACTCTCGTCCTCCGGGCTCAACTCCCGGTGGTCGGTGGGATGGGCGCCATAGGCGCCCACTTTGCATGTTCGCGTAACCAGCGCGTACGCTGGTGCGCCGTAGTTCTTACCCGTTAGCGAGGAAGGCACTCCGCCGTGGCGAAGGCGACCGATGTCCGGCCGAAGATCACTCTGGCGTGTGTGGAGTGCAAGGAGCGCAACTACATCACGCGTAAGAACCGTCGTAACGACCCGGACCGCATCGAGCTGAAGAAGTTCTGCCCCCGGGACGGTAAGCACACGGTCCACCGCGAGACCCGCTGACCTGCGGCCGGCAGCGCCGGCCCGGTCCTGCGACACCTTCGACCGCCGATCTGTCTCCACCGGCGCGGCTCTGAGCCGCCGCCGGTCGGGCAGATCGGCGGTCGTGTTTTCCGTGTAGGTTCGGCGGCATGTCCCTGGACCCGTCCTACGTCGGCCGGACCTATCCGCCGACCGCCCCCTACCAGGTGGGCCGAGAAAAGATCCGCGAGTTCGCGACGGCGATCGGCGCCGCCGACCCGGCCCACCACGACCCGGAGGCCGCCCGCGCCCTGGGCCACCCCGACGTGGTCGCGCCGCCGACCTTCCCGTTCGTGGTCACCATGGCCGCCACCCGTCAGATCGTCGAGGACCCGGACCTGGGCGTGGACTACAGCCGCGTCGTCCACGGCGACCAGCGGTTCGCGTACGCCCGTCCGGTGGTCGCCGGTGACGAGCTGGTGTGCGTCAGCGCCATCGAGCACGTCACCACTCGCGGTGGACACGGCTTCCTGACCACCCGGACCGAGATCGCCACGACCGCCGGCGAGCCGGTGGTCACCGTCTGGTCCAAGCTCGTCGTACGTGGGGAGGGCTGAGATGGAGCTGCCGATCCGGACGTTCCGGGTGACGCGTGCGGACCTGGTCCGGTACGCGGGAGCCTCGGGGGACTTCAACCCGATCCACTGGAGCGACCGCACCGCCACGAAGGTGGGTCTGCCCGGGGTGATCGCCCACGGCATGTTCACCATGGCGTTGGTCGGCCGGGCGGTGACCGACTGGGCCGGGACGCCCGACGCGGTCGTCGACTACTCGGTGCGGTTCACCCGGCCGGTGGTCGTTCCGGACGACGACGAGGGCACCGAGATCGAGGTCGCCGCAGTGGTCCGGGAGGTCACCGAGGAGGGCCTGACCAGGCTGGACATCACGGCGACCTGCCTGGGGGAGAAGGTGCTGTCGCAGGCCCGGGCGACGGTGCGTACCCGCAGCTGACGGGGTTCTCGACCCGCCATGGGTGGACCGGTTGGGAAAGTCGTGGCACTACCCGTACACTGGTCCGCCGTGGGGCAAGTGACCCCTGCGCTGCCGTTCGCGGCGGTGTGGGGTGCGCATTGCCGCACAGGGGTGTAGCTCAATTGGCAGAGCAGCGGTCTCCAAAACCGCAGGCTGCAGGTTCAAGTCCTGTCACCCCTGCGCCTCAGGCCTGACCGTTCCCGTGGGTCGCGCCGCCGTCCGGCGGCGTCCGGCCCGTGGTGGTGGTATCGGCGGGGTGGTTCCGAGGCGATCGGGGCTCTCCGGCTGATCCGCCGGCCGCGGCCCGTCCCGGGACGGTTGGTCCGGCCGGCGTGACCAAGCGCCGCGCACGCCTACCGCGTGCGACACGACATCCCGCGACGGAGGGCGAAGTGGCCGACAACAAGCGGCGCGGCGAGGACGCCGACGACGAGCGTTTCGACGACGAGGTCGTCGACGACGCCTCTGGCGACGACGCCGCCGACGCGGACGAGCCGGTCTCCCGGGGCGGCACCGCGACCAGGTCGCGTGCCCGGGCCGAGTCCGCCGATCGACCGAAGACCCGTGCGGAAACGGGCCGGGTGGGGCCGTTCGCGCGCATCGCCCGATTCATCCGCGAGGTCGTCGCCGAACTGCGTAAGGTCATCTGGCCGACCCGCAAGGAGTTGCTGACCTACACCGCCGTGGTGGTCGCATTCGTTACGGTGGTTACCGCCCTCGTCGTCGGATTCGACTACGTGTTCGCGAAGGGCGTTCTGTGGGTCTTCGGCGACCCCAGCTGACCGGCCGACTGTGCCGATAGTGACGGAAGTGAGCGAGCGTGCCTGAGTACGACGAGACCGCCGGAACCGCGGACGAGCAGTCCACGGTCGCGACGGCGGCTGGTGACGAGTCGGTCGAGGCCGCCAGCGAGCCGGAATTCCCGACCACTGAGCCGGCGCCCGAGGAGGACTACGACCCGGTCGCCGAGCTGCGGCAGAAGCTGCGCTACGCCCCGGGCGACTGGTACGTGGTGCACTCGTACGCCGGCTACGAGAACAAGGTCAAGACCAACCTCGAGACCCGGATCACGTCCCTCGACATGGAGGACTACATCTACCAGGTCGAGGTCCCGACCCGGGAAGAGGTCGAGGTCAAGAACGGCAAGCGGTCGCAGGTCCAGGCGAAGGTCTTCCCGGGCTACATCCTGGTCCGGATGGAGCTGACCGCCGAGTCCTACTCGTGCGTGCGCAACACGCCGGGCGTGACCGGCTTCGTCGGCGCGACCGACCGGGCCGACCGCCCGGCGCCGCTGAGCCTCGACGAGGTGCTGAAGTGGCTGGCGCCGGCTGTCGAGACCGAGCAGAAGAAGGCCAAGCCCGAGGTCAGGGTCCTCGACTTCGAGGTCGGCGACTCGGTCACCGTCACCGACGGTGCCTTCGCCTCGCTGCCGGCGACGATCAGTGAGATCAACGCCGACCAGCAGAAGCTCAAGGTCCTGGTGTCCATCTTCGGCCGGGAGACGCCGGTCGAGCTGAACTTCAACCAGGTCGCGAAGATCTGATCCTCCGGCACGCCGGCGGTGGGCGACAGCCTGCCGCCGGCGTACCCGTTTCGTCGTCGACGGACCTCGACGGACCTCGACGAACGGGGTGGCGTACGGCTGCGCTACCCTAGAACGTCGCCGCTCGTACCGCGCTGACCGTGCGCGCCCGCGGCCGGCACCTATCCCAGTTCCAAGCCCCAGGAAGTGACATGCCTCCGAAGAAGAAGCTCGTCAAGACGTTCACGCTTCAGCTGAAGGCGGGCCAGGCCACGCCGGCGCCGCCGGTGGGCCCCGCGCTCGGTCAGCACGGCGTGAACATCATGGAGTTCTGCAAGACCTACAACGCGCAGACCGAGTCCCAGCGGGGCGACATCGTCCCCGCCGAGATCAGCGTGTACGAGGACCGGACCTTCACCTTCGTGCTGAAGACCCCGCCCGCCGCCCGGCTGCTGCTCAAGGCCGCCGGTGTGGAGAAGGGCTCGGGCGTCCCGCAGAAGGACAAGGTCGGCTCCGTGTCGCAGGCCCAGGTGCGTGAGATCGCCGAGAAGAAGATGGTCGACCTCAACGCCAACGACATCGACCAGGCTGCGAAGATCATCGCCGGCACCGCCCGGTCGATGGGCATCATCGTCAACGACTGACGTCGGTCAGCACTCACCCGATCAGTTCGTGGGAGGGCGCGCGGTCGCCGCGGCCCGCCAGAGACCACAGGAGTAAGCAGAAATGCAGCGCAGCAAGAGCTACCGCAAGGCCGCCGACGTCATCGACCGGTCCAAGCTGTACACCCCCGCCGAGGCCGTGAAGCTGGCCAAGGAGACCACCAACGTCAAGTTCGACGCCACGGTCGAGGTCGCGATGCGCCTCGGCGTCGACCCCCGCAAGGCGGACCAGATGGTCCGCGGCACGGTCAACCTGCCGCACGGCACCGGTAAGACCGCCCGCGTGATCGTCTTCGCCGCCGGCGCGAAGGCCGAGGAGGCCGTCGCCGCCGGTGCGGACGAGGTGGGCACGGACGAGCTGGTCGCCCGGATCCAGGGCGGTTGGCTGGACTTCGACGCGGCGATCGCCACGCCGGACCAGATGGCCAAGATCGGCCGGATCGCGCGGATCCTGGGCCCGCGCGGTCTCATGCCGAACCCGAAGACCGGCACGGTGACCATGGACGTCACCAAGGCCGTCTCGGACATCAAGGGTGGCAAGATCACCTTCCGGGTGGACAAGCACTCCAACCTGCACCTGATCATCGGCAAGGCCTCGTTCTCGGAGACCCAGCTGGTGGACAACTACGCGGCGGTCCTCGACGAGGTCCTGCGGGCCAAGCCGTCCGCCGCCAAGGGCAAGTACCTGAGGAAGGTCGTCCTCACCACCACCATGGGCCCGGGCGTCCCGGTCGACCCGAACGTGGTGAAGAACCTGCAGGAGGGCTCGGCCGAGGCCTGAGCAGCAGCTCCCGCGACGGGGCCCCGCCACGACTCGTGGCGGGGCCCCGTCCGTCTGTCCGCTGTGGCAGGCTCCGGGCATGCGGCTGGAGGACGTCCGGTTCCGGTACCGGCGGCGGGGCCCCTGGGTGCTGTGGGGCGTGCGGGTCCGGGTCGAGCCGGGTGAGGTGGTCGTCGTGACCGGCGGCAACGGGGCCGGCAAGTCGACCCTGCTCCAGCTCGCGGCGGGGGTGCTGCGGCCGGTGCGTGGCCGGGTGGTCGACCGGCCCCGGTCGGTCGGGTGGGTGCCGGAGCGCTTCCCGGCCGACCAGCCCTTCACGGTGGAGCGATACCTGACCGGGATGGGCAGAATCGCCGGGCTGCCCCGCGCCGAGGCGGACGGGGCGGTGCGGCGGTGGACGGCCCGGCTCGGTCTCACCCCCTTCCGTGCGGTCCGGCTGCCCGAGCTGTCCAAGGGCACGGCGCAGAAGGTGGGTCTGGCCCAGGCCATGCTCCGTGATCCGGGCCTGCTGGTGCTCGACGAGCCCTGGGAGGGGCTGGACGCCGCGGCGCGGGACCTGGTTCCGGAGCTGGTCTTCGAGGTGCTCGCCACCGGAGGGTCGGTCCTGGTCAGCGATCACCGCGGCGAGACGGCCCGGCTGCCCGGCGCCCGCCGGTGGGCGGTCGCCGACGGCGCGATCGCCGAGGCGGAGCCGTCCGCGGGCGAGACGCTCGCGGTGGTCGAGCTGGCGGTGCCGGCCGCGCGCGTGGCCGGCACCGTGGCCCGGTTGCGCGCCGACGGCCACCACGTCCTTCGGGTACGCCCCGACGCCGCGCCCGCCGCCACCGATCCGGTCCCCGATGAGTCCCGCATCGCCGGCCCGCCCCCGGAGGGAGTCCGTTGACCGCGCTGGTACGGCTGCGGCTGGCGGCCTTCCTGCGTACCGGAAGGGCGCTGGCGCCGGTGCTCGCCGGCCTGGTGGCCCTGGGCATCCTCTACGGCGGTGGCCGCGCCCAGCCGGCGGAGGCGTACGGCGTCTCCGCGGTGGTGCTCTTCCCGGTGCTGGCGTGGCAGACCAAGATCCTGCTGGACGTCGAGCCGGACGGGCAGCGACGGCTCGTCCGGGTGCTGGTCGGTCCCGCCCGCGAGTACGCGGCGGGGCTGCTCGCGGCCGCCCTTGCCGCGCTGGTGACGGTCGCGGTGGCGATGGTCTTCCCGTGGCTGGCCGGTGGGGTGAGCGGGCCGGTCGACCCGGGGGACCGGTCGGTGCCGGTCGGGATCGCGATCGGGGTCTGGGCGCACCTGCTGGCGCTGCCCGCGGCGGTCGCGCTGGGGGCCCTGGCGAGCCGGGCCTCGACCGGGAGCGCCGGG